>CAYIIH010000148.1:0-18415 GCA_964363225.1 uncultured Verrucomicrobiota bacterium
AGCCTGCCTGCCGGGGCGGCGCAGGCAGGCCGACAAGAATGTCGGCGCTCCTTGGATTCCGGCTCCGCCGCGATGCGTTCTTTTGCGGCCAGAGAATCTGCGCAGCTTGCGACAACTTATCCCTTTGGCGGCACAAAAGACGCGAAAAACTCCTTATCATTGCGGCCAAACGGATTGGAACTGGATCGGTCCGGCGGTGCGCTGGCCAGCCGGAGTTCTTTTCGTGTGTTTCGTGTGTTTCGCGGTTCACAGATTCCTTCTTCAGGTTGAGGCTGGGGAATTGCCGGAAGGCTGCCGTCCAGAGGCGTTTCCACGCCGCTCTTGGCTCTTTCCTCCTTCCACTTTGGGACTGCGGCGACGAAGATGACGGAATAGTCTGGCCAGCCGGTTTCATGGTAAAGACCGTTGATGAAGTGTCATTGGAATTGTGATGATTTCGTGCGTCAAACTTCTGATTCCATTACGGAAACCGTCTCCCGCTAAAAACCTACGCCATCTGAACGATTGATTTCATAGCAGATTGGCTGGAAAACACAACTCTAAACCGGCTCGGCTTTTTGGAGGGCGGGGATGACTTAGCCGCAAAAGGGCGCAAAGAACGCAAAAGGGCACAGATTCAACTACGGATAGCTCGGATAACACGGATGAGATGAGATGAGAAAAGCCTTTGTTCATCCTGGAAACGGCAGATCAAACCGCAGAGCAGCGCGGCGAAGCTGCGGCCAAACCGGGAGGCGTACGTCAAGAAGATGCGGTCAAGAAGATGTCTTCTGAAAGGCCCGGCGGCGGCCAGCCCAAGGCGGCTGCTCTTGTTCTTCATGTTCTTGACCCCATCTTTTTGACCAAAGATAACTGCCCCCAACAGAATCCCCTCCGAGGAGCAGTCTCTTTGACGAAGTGCCGTCCGCAGCAAAAGAACTGCGAGCGTTACCGCCCTCCTCCGAAAGGTGACTTCCGCGCTGATGCAGAGTTCTTTATCTCCGTGTATTCTTGAGCTTCTTGCGCCTTTTCGCGGCCATTGAGTTGCCATTCACCTCCCAACCACCTCTCAACCTGAGCTTGCTTTGACAATCTTTCTGTGTATAAGACTCGGATATTCGATGGGCACTCAATCTTCTTTTCTAGCCGTACGACAACAAGACGCTGGGTGGGCGCGCCTGTTCCTCCCTTGCTGCCTCGCCTTGGCCTGGTCAGCGGTCGTCTGCGCACAGGCCGCCGAAAGCCCATCGGCCCCCCCAACCGGCTGCCATCAATAGCGTGCTGGTGGTCCTGCAAGACACGGTGGAAGTCTCCAAAGCCGGAACGACCGTCTGGCTGCCGGCGCGGCTCGATCAGGTCTTCCGCCCCGGCGACCGCTTGCGCACCGGGCCGGCCAGCCGCGCGGAGGTGCGACTGTCCAACCTGAGCGTTCTGCCCGTGAACGCCTCCACGACGCTCACTTTTGAAGCGCCAGCCGTCGATGGCGGTCAGCCCATTCTGAATCTGAGCCGCGGCTCGGTTTATTTTCAAAGCCGTGACCGGCCACGCGAAATCCAATTTCGCACGCGGCTCGCTTCCGGCGCAGTTCGAGGCACCGAGTTTCATCTCTCGGTGGAGGAGGATGACCGCACCGTCCTGACGCTGCTGGACGGCGAAGTGGATTTAAGCAACGAGCAGGGGCAGGTGACTCTGGCCAGAGGCGAGCAGGGAGTGGTCGAGGCTGGCAAAGCTCCTGTCAAAACCGCGGTGCTGGACGCCATCAACATCATTCAATGGGCTCTGTACTATCCCGGCGTGCTGGACGTGGATGAACTGCCCCTGAACGCCGCGGAACAGCAACCGTTGGCTGATTCGCTGGCGGCGTATCGCAGCGGGGATTTGTTGGCGGCGCTTGGCAAGTATCCGGTGGGCCGAGTTCCGGGATCGGATGCGGAACGCGTTTATTACGCCGCGCTGCTGTTGGCGGTCGGGCAGGTTGATCAAGCTGAGGTTTTGTTGAAAGGGTTGGATAGGTTGAATGCGTTAAATGAGTTAAATGGGTTCAATGCGTTAAATGGGCCGAAGGCAACTGGCGCACAGGCCGAGCGTTCAGCGCCGGCAGCCGGTCGGGAAGAGACCTCAGCGCAGCGGAGCGGCAACCAACTGCCAACTCAAGGAAAACCGCAGAGGCGCGAAGAACGCGGAGAGGACAGGAAGGCTCCTCTCAGCGTCCTTCGCGCCTCGGCGGTTGAATCCGTGCCCGAAGAATCTGCGGGAGCTGCGAAGGCTCTCACAGACAGTATGACAGGGCCAAGTCGGCAGCTACGCTTGGCGGAGGCGCTGCGCAGATTGATCGCAGCGGTCAAGTCCCAGTCCCCACCCTCAACCCTCAACCTGCAACCCTCGACCACCTTCGCCACCGAATGGCTGGCGGAATCGTATTATCAGCAGTCGCGCTCCGAGCTGACGCAGGCACTGGAAGCGGCGCGCCAGGCCAGTGAAGTCTCGCCGAATTTTGGTTTTGCCTGGGCGCGGCGAGCCGAGCTGGAATTCAGCTTTGGCCGAACCACCGAGGCGCTGGCGGCTTTGGAGAAGGCGCGGCAACTCTCGCCGCGCCATGCCGAGGCCCTGGCGTTGAAAGGCTTTTTGTTGGCGGCAGAAAACAAGATTGCGCAAGCCATCGCCCAGTTCGATCAGGCCATCGCGATTGACGGCGCGCTGGGTCATGCCTGGCTGGGGCGCGGCTTGTGCAAAATCCGGCAAGGAAAAGCCGAAGCCGGACGGGAGGATTTGCAGATGGCGGCGGCGTTGGAACCGCAGCGGGCCGTTCTGAGGAGTTATTTGGGCAAAGCCTTCAGCAATGCCGGCGACAACGCGCGCGCGGGGAAGGAACTTGATCTGGCCAAGCGCCTCGACCCGAATGATCCAACTTCGTGGTTGTATTCGGCTTTGCTGAACCGGCAGCTTAACCGGATCAATGAAGCGGTGCGGGATTTGGAGAAGTCGCAGGATTTGAACAAGAACCGGAGTGTCTATCGCTCGCAGTTGCTGCTGGACCAGGATCGGGCGGTGCGGAGCGCGAATCTGGCGGGCATTTACCGGGACGCCGGCCTGTTTGACGTCAGCGTGCGGGAGGCAGCGCGGGCCGTGAGCAGCGATTACGCGAATTACTCGGCGCACTTGTTTCTCGCGAACAGCTACCTGGAATTGAGCGATCCGCGACAGATCAATCTCCGTTATGAAACCCCGGCCGTTAATGAATATTTGCTGGCCACTCTGCTGGCGCCGGTGGGCGCGGGCAGCCTGTCCCAGTATGTTTCGCAACAGGAATACTCGAAGCTGTTCGAGCGCGACCGGTTGGGCGTCAGTTCCAGCACCGAATACTTCAGCGCCGGCGATTGGCGGCAAATCGGCTCGCAATTCGGAACCTTTGGCAACACCAGTTATGCCTTGGACACGCTTTATCGCAACGAAAACGGCCATCGGGTGAACAATGACCTCGAGCAAGTCTTTTTTCGGCCAAGTTCAAGCAGCAGGTCACGCCCCAGGGCAGCTTCTATCTCCAGAGTATTTATAACGATTTCGAGTCGGGCGACCTCGCTCAGTATTACAATGAAGCGAAACCGCATGCCGGATTGCGAGTCAAAGAGAACCAGGAGCCCGTTTTGCTGGGCGGCTATCATCATGAGTGGGGACCAGGTGTTCACACGTTGCTGCTGGTCAGCCGGCTGCAGGACACTTTCCAGGTCGCCGACCCAAAACAACCGGTGCTGCTGCTGGCCAAGAATGCAGCCGGCGCCTTTACGCACACGGCAGAGCCTACGGCAGCGATGAACTATCGCAGTGAGTTTGAAGCCTACTCCACGGAACTGCAACAAATCTGGCAGCGAGAGACGCACAGTCTGATTGCCGGGGTGCGCTATCAAAATGGGGGCTTTGACACGCGCAGCACTTTGGGCGCTTCGACGGCTACCAAATTGAGCAACAAAGCAGGGCCGCCGACAGCCGTGGCCTTCGCCAGCAAACCTGTGAACCAGGATTTCTCGTCCGATCTGGAACGGGTCAGCGTTTATGCTTACGACCACTGGCGCTTGGCGGACCCGTTGCTGCTCATCGGCGGGGTGAGCTATGATTACCTGACTTTCCCTCTCAACCACCGCAGCTCGCCCATCCTGAATCAGGAGGAAACAAACGACCAAGTTTCGCCCAAAGCCGGGCTGGTCTGGACTCTGTCGAAGAACAGCGCCTTGCGAGGGAGCTACACCCGTTCTTTGGGGGGCGTGAGTTACGATCAGAGTTTCCGGCTCGAACCAACGCAGATTGCCGGTTTCACTCAAGCCTACCGGAGCCTTATTTCGGAATCCGTGGCCGGTGCGGCGGCCAGCCCAACCTTCGAGACCTGGGGACTGGCGCTGGATCACAAGCTGGGTTCCGGCACTTATTTCGGGATCGAAACCGAGCTGCTGAAATCCGAGGTGGACCGGAGACTCGGCAGCATCGAATTGAGCGACTTCGTCATTTTTCCCGTGCCCGATGCCAAAAACACCGCTTCCAGCACGCGCCAGCACCTGGATTACCAGGAAAAGAACCTCGTTTTGACGTTGAATCAGTTGGTGGGTGACCAGTGGTCTGTCGGAATGCGCTACCGGGTCAGTGAAGCGGACCTGAACACGAGTTTTCCAGATATTCCCGACGCCGTCAGCGGCGGCTCAAATATTGACACCGTGGCCGCGCTCCAGCAGTTAAACCTCTACACGCGGTTCAATCATCCCTCCGGTTTTTTCGGTCTCTTCGAATCGCTGTGGTCCAAGCAATCGAACCGTGGTTACTCGACCGATCTGCCGGGTGACGATTTCTGGCATTTCAATATTTACGCCGGCTATCGGTTTGTCCAGCGCGCCGATCGGGCGGCTGAACTCAAGCTGGGCCTTCTCAATCTCACGGACCAGGATTACCAACTGAACCCGCTCAACCTTTACAGCGATCTGTACCGCGACCGGACCTTCACCGTCAGTTTCAAGTTTTATTTCTAAAGGCCGTGAAGCTGAAAGAGACGTTACTCAAAAACTGGCTGGGCGGCGGGGTGGGAGCCTTGCTGGCGGTGGTCCTGGGTCTGGCCTTGCGCTTCGTTCACTTTGGTCAGGACGTGCCCGTCGGGCAAGGGTTGATCCATTGGAGCTATGACCTGCCGTTTCAATTTCGGCCGAACGTCAATTCTGACAGTGTGGTCATTGTCTATATGGACGAACAATCGCATGAAGAACTGAACCAACCTTTGGGTGCGGCTTGGGATCGCTCCTTGCACGTGCAACTGCTGGAACTGCTGCAGACCGAAGGGGCGAAACTCGTCGTGTTGGACATTTTTTTCAGCGAACCGGGCGTGGAAGCAGCCAATCAGGATTTGGCCAAAGCCATGCAAGCCTCCGGCAAAGTCGTCATCGGAGCTGATTATGAGCAGGTGGGCATCGCTGGAGTCGCGGCCGGATGGCGTGTGATGTATCCCATCGAAACGCTCAAGAACGCCGCGGCCGGCCTGGGCTTGGTCAAGTTCTTTGCCGATCCGGACTTCGGGGTGCGCAAAGATTTCACGGCTGCTTATGAAGGCGCCGAATTTGTGCCCAGCCTGTCCTGGAAGGCGGCGGAATTGGTCAAGGCCGAGGTGACGCAAGACCCGCGTCAACGCGACCAGGAGCGTTGGTTGAATTATTACGGCCCGCCGGGCGTTATTCCCAGCATCAGCTATCATCTGGCGCTGCGGACGAATGGCTTTCCCCAGGGCTTTTTTCGCAACAAGATTGTCTTTGTGGGCGAGAAGCCGACCCCCACCGGCTTTGCCGGCGAAAAGAAAGACGAGTTCCGCGGTCCGTACACCTTTTGGACCGGGAGCTTTGCCTCCGGCGTGGAAGTCCATGCCACCTCCTTTCTTAACCTCGTCCGCCAGGATGGGCTGAGCCGGTTTCATTGGTCGGTGGAGCTGCTGGTTTTGGTCTTGTGCGGATTGATTTGCGGCTATGGTTTTGCGGCCGTCCGACCTCTCCCGGCGGCCGGATTGATGGCCGGCAGCGCCGTGGCTGTGGCGGTGCTCGCCTGTTTTTTGGTCTGGCAGTTTCGCCTTTGGTTTGGCTGGCTGATCGTCGCGGCCGTGCAAGTCCCGGTGGCCTTCACCTGGTCGGTGCTTTTTAATTCCGTCAAGCTCTACATCGAAAAAAAGACGCTTGAACAATCGCTCGGCTTCCACTTGTCGCCGGCGCGCGTCAAACAAATACAAAAGCGCCCGGAATTGCTCCGGCCCGGCGCGGAACGGCAGGAAATCAGCATTTTGTTCAGTGACATCGCCAATTTCAGCAAGATCACGGGCCGGATGGACCCGGAAGACCTGTTCAAGCTTCTGAACAAATACTTCCAAACTTCGTTGGAGTGCATTCATAAGACCGATGGCACCGTCATCAAACTGATCGGCGACGCCATCTTCGCCATCTGGAACGCGCCCTTCGTCCAACCCGACCAGCAGGTGCGGGCCTGCGAAGCCGCGCTCATGCTCCGCGATCAACTGGTGCAGTTTGACGCGGAGCAGCAGAGCCTGCCCTTGCGCACGCGGGTGGGACTGCACACCGGCGCCGCCTACGTCGGGAACGTGGGGAGTTCGAGCCGGTTCGATTATACAGCCATTGGCGACAACATCAATTTGGCCTCCCGCCTGGAAGGATTGAACAAATACCTGGGAACCGATCTGCTTGCCACGCGCGACATTCAAAAGATTGCTGAGGACCACTTTGTCTGCCGCCTGGCCGGCCATTTTAGATTTAAAGGGATTGATCGAGTGGTCGAAGTCCACGAATTGATCGCCAAGAAGGCGGCCGCCGAAGAGACGCGAGCCTGGCGCGAGGCCTTCACCAATGCGTTGCATTATTTCCAACGCAAGGCCTTCGACGCCGCCGAAGCCGGTTTTCGGCGCACCCTGGAGCTGCATCCGGGCGATGGCCCCGCGCAATTCTACCTCGAACGCATCGCCGAACACCGCCTGCATCCGCCGCCAGACGACTGGGCCGGCGAAGTGGAAATCAAGGAGAAATGAGCCAGGAATGAGCCAGGAATTAGGGTTGACTGGCTCGCCCAATCCTTTACAAGAGCCTACCTGACTTGGGGCTCAAGTGGTCCTGTTCCGACCCCCAGCCCCAGGATTTATTGCATTTGAGACAGACGAAGCTGAAGGCGCGACCGAAGCCGCAGCTTCTAAATTACTATCTCGCAGAATCGTCGCAGGCGGCGCAAATTTTGGGCGGGGCAGGCCGGGCGGGAGCGCGGACATTCCTGTCCGCTCGTCGTGGCGGTGCCGGTCGTTTGGGCGGACAGGAATGTCCGCGCTCCGTTTTGGTTGCGACTCCGCCACGGTAGGTTGAACGCAGCCTGGTGGCTTTGTCGATAGCGGGTAGAAACTAATTCCCACTATTAATCAAACAAAAAAGTGCAATGCGGCGTGGAACTTTGCTTGCCGTCGGCGCCAGGGTTCCTTATTTGTTTCCGCTTCAATTTCGTTTCTAGTGGATCGCCAGTCAAAAGGCAGATGAGATTGGCGGAAGATCGGCAAACAACAGGCCAGCACTCTGATTTGAATGTCTGACATCTTTCCAAGATGGACAAACAAGCTGCCCGCCAGGATTCTGGCGGGCGCGTTATTGGTTGGGACGGCGGCGGTATCCGGCGTTTGGTATTACTTTACGCCGAAGTACACCCGCGTCGGCTACCAGCCCATCCAGCCCGTTGCCTACTCGCATGCCACCCATGTGGATCAACTGGGCATGGATTGCCGCTACTGCCACAGCGCCGTGGAGAAATCGTGGTATGCGAACATCCCGTCGGCGGCTTCATGCATGAATTGCCATAACCAGGTGCTGGCCACCGATCCCCGGCTGGCGTTGGTCCGCGAAAGCGCGCAATCGGGCAAACCGATTCCCTGGGTGCAAATCCACAAGACGCCCGATTACGTCTATTTCAACCATGCCGTCCACGTGAACCGCGGCGTCAGTTGCTTCGAGTGCCACGGCCCGATCAACAAAATGGAAGAGGTCCGCCATGCCCACCCCCTCAGCATGTCTTTTTGCCTCGATTGCCATCGGGATCCCGCGGCCCGGCTGCGTCCGCCTGACAAAATCACCGATTTAAACTGGAAATGGAGCGAGGACCCCAGAACCGCGGCCCAGCTCCAGAAGGCCAATGGCGAAAAATTCGTCCGTGATTGGAAGGTCCAATCCCTGCAAAGCTGCTCCGCCTGCCATCGATGAAACGCATTCCTCCATCTTGTCCAGAGCCCGAGACCGGCCCGAAATATTGGCGCAGTCTGGATCAATTGGCCGATACTCCGGAGTTCCAGCAATGGGTGGAACGCGAGTTTCCGGCCGGCGCGAGCGAGTTGACCGATCCCGTTACGCGGCGGCAGTTCGCCAAGATCATGTCGGCTTCCTTTCTCCTGGCCGGATTCGGTTTGACCGGCTGCCGGAGGCCGGTGGAAACGATTCTGCCCTTCTCCAAAATGCCGGAGAATTACACGCACGGCTCGGCGCAGTATTACGCTACGGCCATGCCGGGGCGGCGCAGCGCCATTCCTTTGCTCGCCAAATCCCATGACGGCCGGCCGGTCAAGATCGAGGGCAATCCGCAGCATCCCGACAGCAATGGCGGCACCGATCAGTTTGCCCAGGCCTCCATTCTGAATTTGTACGATCCGGACCGGGCCACCCGGTTCGCCAAAAATGGAAGCGGTGTGTCGCGGGAAAGCGCGCTGGATTTCCTGGATGTCCTTTCCAAACAAACGCAGGCCAACGGCGGCGAAGGACTCGCCATCCTGATGGAACAAAGCAGCTCGGTGTCGCGCGCCCGTCTGCAAAAGATCCTGAGCGAAAAGCTGCCCAAAGCCCGCTGGTTTGCCTACGAGCCGGTTGATTTCGATATTCATCGCCAAGCTGCGTCCGCGGCCTTTGCCAAACCGGTTGCGCCTTATTTCAAGCTCGATGAAGCCCGGGTGATCGTCTCGCTCGACTGCGATTTCCTGGGCGCCGAAGAAGACTCTTACCTCCACATCCGTCGCTTTGCCAAGGGCCGCAAGATTTCCAAGCCCACCGATGTCATCAGCCGGTTGTATGCGGCTGAGGGACTGATGACCTTGACCGGCGCCAATGCGGACCATCGGTTGCGCGTTCCGGCCAGCCTGGTTCCGGCGGTGGCGGCGCGATTGGCCCTGGAAATTCTGAAATCAGGCGGGCCAGGCCGAGTGCCGGCCGAGTTGCAGGCGCTGGCGGAGCCGGCCACGGTTCACGAAAAATGGATCGTGGAATGCGCCAAAGACCTGCTCGCCAAAGAGAACGCGGGCAAGACCGTGGTGCTGGCGGGGCATCGCCAGCCCTTGGCGGTGCATGCCCTGGCCCACGCGATCAACTCGGCTCTCGGAAATGTCGGCCATACGATCGTTCTCCACGAGGCGCCGGAGCCCAGGGAGGGGACCATTGCTGACCTCGCGCAGACTCTGAATGCAGGCCAGGTGAGCACACTGATCGTGCTGGGCGGCAATCCGGTCTATAATGCGCCGGCTGACTTGGATTGGGCCAAAACCCAGCGCAAAGCCAAAACCGTGGTCCGCCTCGGTTATTACGAAGACGAAACGTTCGCCGTCAGCGATTGGCACCTGCCGATGGCCCATTTTTTGGAATCGTGGGGCGACGCTCGCACCGCCGATGGCACCGTCGTCTCGATCCAGCCATTGATCGCACCGTTGTTTGGCGGTTTGACCGAGTTGGAAGTGCTGGCGCAAATTGGCGGCTTGGAGAAAAAGAATGCCGCTCCCTACGACATCGTTCGCGAGACGTTCAAAGGCCTCGGCGGCGAAGGCGAAGAAGCGTGGAAGAAATTCCTGCACGACGGTTTTCTGGCGAAGAGCGCCTCTCGGCCGGTCCAGGTGCAATTCGACGGATCGGCTTTGGCTCGGGCGCTTTCCGGGCTGCCGCGGTCGGCGCCGCCGTCCAAGGACAAACTCGAAGTGGTTTTCCATCGCGATTACAGCGTGGATGACGGGCGCTATAACAACAACGGCTGGCTGCAAGAATTGCCCGATCCGATCTCGAAATTGACCTGGGAAAATGTCATTTTGATGAGCGCCCAAACGGCCCAAGAGTTCGGCCTCGAAATCAAGGACAGGGAAAAGCTCAAAGTGATGGCGCCGTGGGTCAAGGTGCAATGGGACGGCCGAGAGATCGAAGGCCCGGTCTGGATTCAACCTGGACTTTCCGACTTTACCCTCGGCTTGGCGCTGGGATATGGCCGCAAGCAAACCGGGCGCATTGGCCGCGATTCCGGTTACGACGCCTATCGGTTGCGCACGGTCAAAGCGCCGCATATTGCCGCGGGGGCCAGGCTGGTTCCGACGGACAAGACGCACCAGGTTGCGACCACCCAAAACCATTGGGCGATGGAGGGCCGGCCCATCATCCGGGAAGCGAACCTGGAACAGTACCGTCAGCGGGCCGATTTCGCGAAGAGCATGAACCTGCCGGAAGCGCCGGGACCCCGGGACGCAGCGGGCCGTCCGAAGCCCATTTATCCCAACCCGCTGGACACACTGAAGGAAAAAGCCATCCATCAGTGGGGCATGTCCATCGATCTGAATTCCTGCGTGGGCTGTTCCGCCTGCATGATGGCCTGCCAGAGTGAGAACAACATTCCCATTGTCGGCAAACCGCAAGTGGGCCGGAATCGCGAGATGCACTGGCTGCGCATTGACCGTTATTACTCCGGCAATGTGGCCGATCCGCAGGTGGTAAACCAGCCGATGCTCTGCCAGCATTGTGAAAGCGCGCCGTGCGAAAGCGTCTGCCCGGTCAACGCCACCGTTCACGATGAGGAAGGCCTGAATGTGATGGTGTACAACCGTTGCGTCGGCACGCGTTATTGCTCGAACAACTGCCCTTACAAGGTCCGGCGCTTTAATTACTTCGATTACAATCGCCGGCCTTTGGACCAACTCAAGGGACCGGTCTATCTCAGTCCGCTGGTGCATTCTACCGAGGGCGAATGGGATTTGATCCGCTGGTTCAAAGATGTGGACCGGGGCAACAAGCCGGCCGATGAATGGGAATTGCTCAAGCTGGTGAAGAACCCGGATGTCACCGTGCGCATGCGCGGCATCATGGAGAAATGCACTTTCTGCACTCAGCGCATCGAGGGGGCCAAGATCGCGCGCAAGGTCAAAGCCGGAGCCTCGAACGAAATCGAAGTTCCGGACGGGACCATCCAGACGGCCTGCCAGCAAGCCTGCCCGGCCGAGGCCATCGTGTTTGGCAACGTCGCCGATCCGCACAGCCGCGTGTCGGTGCTCAAAGCGCAAGAACGGGATTACACGGTGCTGGAGTTTCTGGCCACCAAACCGCGCCTGACCTACCTGGCGCGCGTGCGCAATCCCAATCCGCTCATGCCGGATTACCACGAGCTGCCGCTCAGCGTGCAGGAGTACGAGAAGAAAAATGGCCATCCGTTCGCACCTCACGCCGGGCACGGGCAGCCGGCGCCGGGGGCTTCGCATTCTGAAGCCGGGAAAGGAGGCCACTGATGAGCCAGCCTGAAGCCATGCTCAAGGTCCACCTTCCGCCCACGGAATTGCAGCGGATGCCGCTGGTGGCCAACCAGCGCTCGCCGGCCTGGATTTCCGACCGCGTTGCGTCGCTGGTCGAGGGCAAGACGCCGCGGTGGTGGTGGATCGCGTTTATCCCCAGCTCGATGGCAATGACGATGCTGCTGGGGATGCTGGTCTGGCAGGTTTCCACCGGGGTCGGCGTCTGGGGCAACAACCATCCCGTGATGTGGGGCTGGGACATCATCAATTTCGTCTGGTGTATCGTCAGCGGCCACGCCGGCACTCTGATTTCGGCCATTCTGTTTCTGCTCCGCCTTCGCTGGCGGACGGCGGTGAATCGAGCGGCGGAGGCGATGACCATTTTCGCCGTCATGTGCGCGGGCATTTATCCGGCGCTGCACGTCGGCCGCATCTGGTTCGACTGGTGGCTGTTCCCGATTCCCACCTCGAACGGCCTCTGGCCGCAATTCCGCTCACCGTTGATGTGGGACGTGTTCGCCGTCTCGACTTACTTCACGGTCTCCGTGCTCTTTTGGTATGTCGGCCTTATTCCTGACCTGGCGACGTTTCGCGACCGGTCCAAGAGCAAGGTGCGCCAGTTTTTATACGGCTTGTTCGCGCTCGGCTGGACCGGATCGAACCGGCATTGGAGCAATTACGAGAAAGCTTATCTCATCCTCGCCGGCCTCTCGACACCGCTGGTGCTGTCCGTGCATAGCATCGTGTCCCTGGACTTCGCCGTCTCGCAACTGCCGGGCTGGCACACCACCATCTTCCCGCCCTATTTCGTGGCCGGCGCGATCTTTTCGGGGTTCGGCATGGTGCTGACGCTGCTGCTCCCGCTCCGCAAGCTCTGCAAGCTCGAGGACATCATCACGATGCGGCATATTGACGTGATGTGCAAAGTGACGCTGGCAACCGGTTCCATCGTCGGGTACGCCTACGGGATGGAGTTCTTCATCGCTTGGTACAGCGGGAGCGATTACGAACGGTTCGCGTTCATCAACCGCGCCACCGGCCCTTACTGGTGGGGTTATTGGACGATGATTTCCTGCAACGTCATCTTCCCGCAGCTCTTCTGGTTCAAGAAGGTCCGCCAGAATCTTTGGATTGTTTTCGTTCTGTCCATCCTGGTGAACGTTGGCATGTGGTTCGAGCGGTTTGTGATTATCGTCATCTCGCTGCACCGCGAATTCCTGCCTTCCAATTGGGGCTATTTCGTGCCGACCTGGGTGGACGTCTGCACGTACCTCGGCACGTTCGGCTTGTTTTTCACCTGTTTCCTGTTGTTCATGCGATTCCTGCCCATGATCGCCATTGCGGAGGTCAAAGGCGTGACGCCGTACTCCGACCCGCATCATCCAGTCGGGGGCGCCAAAGTTGGAGGAGGCCACTGATGAGTGCCACCGTCAAACCTTACGGCCTCCTGGCCGAATTCGAGACCGCCGCGGAAATCACCCATGCGGCTGAGAAGGTGCGTGACGCCGGTTACCGCCAGTGGGACGTTTTTTCGCCCTTCCCTGTGCATGGCATGGACCGGGCCATGGGACTGAAGAACTCGAAAGTGGGCTGGTTTGCTTTCCTGGGCGGCGCGACCGGTTACACCATCGGCATGCTGATGATCTGGTTCATGAACGCTTTCGACTATCCGATCATTATCGGCGGGAAACCGATGTTCAGTCCTTTTGCGGCTTTTCCGCCCTCCTATGAACTGACCATTCTCCTGGGCGCGTTTGGGGCTTTGTTTGGCATGTTGTTCCTGAACCGGCTGCCCCGCCTGCATCATCCCTTGCTGAAAAGCAGGCGGTTTGCCCTGGCCACGCACGACCGGTTCTTCCTCGTCATCGAGAGCAGCGACCCGAATTATGCTGAGAATGAAACCCGCAAGTTGCTGGAATCGACCGGCAGCAGGCACATCGAGCTGGTGGAGGATTAGATGCGATATCTCCTCTTAGGCTTTGCCCTGATATGTCTGGTGGTTGTGAGCCTGGCCGGATTCCGCGGCAGCCTCTCGCGCCGGCCGCCCATTGAAGTCTTTCCCGACATGGACCGGCAGCCGAAATTGAGCCCGCAGCATCCCAACGCCTTTTTTGCCAACGGCTTCAGCTCGCAACTCCCGGTGGCGGGCGCCATCGCACGAGGTGCGCCCTACGAAGATGTGCCGGTGAACACAGGCCGGATGAGCGGGACGACGAATTTCGTCGAAACCAATCCGCTGCCCGTCACCGTGGAATTGCTCAAGCGCGGCCAGGAACGGTTTCAAATTACCTGCGCGCCGTGTCATGGGGCGGCCGGCGATGGCAAAGGCATCACCACCAAGTACGGGATGGCCGTGATCCGCAATTTGCAGGAGCCGCTGGCGGTGAAGATGCCCGATGGCCAGCTTTTCCACACTATCACCTACGGTTTCAATCTGATGGGACCTTACGGGGCGCAAGTCGCCATCGAGGATCGCTGGGCGATTGTGGCTTACGTGCGGGCGCTGCAGCGGAGCCGGCTGGCTTCGCTCGAGGATGTGCCGGAGCCGCAGCGCGCGGCGTTAAAGAAATAACCTATGAGTTCGCCCACTAAACCCGCGCCTGGCGCCCGGCTGGACCTCTCCAAGTGGCGCAATGTGCCCAACCGCTTGGTTGTGATGGGCGGGCTGCTCGCCCTGATTGGCCTCGTGGCTAGCGGCCTGTCGAAGGACCAACCGTTCCGTCAGTTCGGATACTCCTGGCTGCTGGCCTTCATGTTCTTCCTCAGCCTCGGCCTGGGATCGCTCTTCCTGGTGCTGGTGCATCATTTGTTTGATGCCGGCTGGTCGGTGCCGATCCGGCGGTTTTCGGAGCACATTGCCAATTTGCTTTTCCCCTGGATGGCGGTCTTGTTTCTTCCGATCGCGGTGTTCGCCCCGAAGCTTTACGAGTGGATGGGGCCGCAGTTGCAGGCCAATCCGGACCATGCGCTGCACGCGAAAGCGCCGCTCTTTACCTACACCGGTTTTTACCTCGTGTCGGCGGCGTGTTTTGGCCTTTGGTGGCTGCTCTCGTCGCGGCTGCGCTACTGGTCTCTGCAACAAGACGAGACCGGCGCCGCTCAATGCACCTATAAAATGCGCTTTTATGCTTCGTGGGGCATTTTCGCGTTTGCCATCACGCTGACGCTGGCGGCCATCATGTGGATGAAAGCGTTGCAGCACGAATGGTTCTCGACCATGTATGGCGTCTATTACTTTGCCGGCAGCGTCTGGCTGACCCTGGCGACGGCTTACGTCATCACCATGATTCTGGACCGCCTCGACCTGATTTGCGAGGTGCTGCATGAGCACCAATATTACTTTCTGGGCTCGCTGTTGTTTGCGTTTACCGTCTTCTACGCTTACATCCATTTCTCGCAGTATTTCATCATTTGGAACGCCAATATGCCGGAGGAAACGTTCTGGTACGTCATCCGCGAGAAGGGCTCGTGGTGGGACATCGGCATGATCATTATTTTCGGCCATTTCTTTGTGCCGTTCCTGACGCTGCTGCGGATTGATGTGAAGCAGACCTTTGTCATTATGGCGCCGCTTTGTCTGTGGGCCTGGCTGATGCACTTCTTCGATCTTTCCTTCAATATCATGCCGGTGCTGCATCCGGACGGCTTTCCGCTGCGCTGGCTTTGGCTGGACTTGAGCTGCCTGGCCTTCATGGGCGGAGTCCTGGCCAAAATTTTTCTGCGAGATTTTGCCGCATACGCGCCGTATCCCCAGAGGGACCCCCGGTTGCTAGAAGCCATGGGCATGCACCATCCTGTGCCCACGCAGATTTCCGGCGGCGAACTGGATGAAACCGACCAACAGCGCGATGCCCCGCTGGGATTGGACGGAGGTGACCGATGAAAGCAACCATCTGCTGCGCGGACAAAGCCAGGGTGGCCGCTTATGTGGCCGGCATCCTCGGCTCGTTTCTGGTTTTCGCCGGGCTGGTCTGGGTGATGCGCCACTACACCCAGCCGGTGCCGGTCAATCAAACCAAAGTGGCGGACCGTTACAGGAACCTCCAGGAACTGAACGCAGCCAACGCGGACGTGTTGCATAATTATGGCTGGCAGGATCAAACCAAGGGACTCGTCCGCCTCCCCATCGCCCGGTCCATGGAATTGACCGTGCAGGAATGGAAGGACCCGGCTGCAGCACGTTCCAACTTGATTGCCCGAATCGAAAAAGCCACGGCTCTGCCGCCCAAAGCGCCGGAAAAGCCGAGTGAATTCGAATAGCCGCCCGCGGTTGGTCCGAATGAATTCACCCTCGCCCATTCAACCCGTGTCTTCCGTCCCGACCGTTGAGCCGGCCGCCCAGCCGGTTTCGACTGGGGAAATCGATGCCTCCTGCCGGGCGCCGGTGCTCTATCTCTTTGTCAGCGCGCTGGCCTGGTTGCTGATTGGCCTGGCGCTGGCGCTGGTTGCTTCCATCAAGCTGCATGGCCCTGATTTTCTTGGAAACACGGCCTGGTTGACTTACGGCAGGGTCGTTCCGGCCTTTGGGAACGTCCTGGTTTATGGGTTTGCTTCGCCGGCCGCGCTGGGAGTGGCGCTGTGGCTGATCGCCCGCCTGGGGCGCACCCGGTTGTGGGGCGCGGCTTGGATTGTTGTCGCGACGGTTTTTTGGAATTTGGGCGTGCTGGTCGGTTTGGCTGGGATTCTGGCTGGCCATAGCACGGGCTATGCAGGCCTGGAAATGCCTTTGGGCGCAAACTCAATTCTGTTTTTCTCCTATCTCCTGATCGGCCTGGGCGCCGTGCTGACGTTCCATGACCGCAAGGAACGCCGGCTTTACGTTTCGCAGTGGTACCTGCTGGCGGCGCTGCTCTGGTTCCCATGGATTTTTTCCACGGCCAATTTGTTGCTTTTGCTCGAGCCGGTGCGCGGGGTCCTTCAAGCCGCCATCAGCTCCTGGTTTGTGAATTGCCTGACGGTGTTATGGCTGACGCCCGTCGGTTTGGGAGCCATTTTCTATTTCATTCCCAAGGTGACCGGGCGACCGTTGCACAGTCATTATCTCGGCCTGTTCGGCTTTTGGCTGTTGGCCATCTTCGGAGGATGGGGAGGCCTGTATGCCGGCGCGCCGTTGCCGAGTTGGTTGAACAGCCTGAGCATTGTGACGACGGTGCTCCTGATCGTTCCGGTCCTGGCGGTGACGATCAACTGGCGATTGACCATGGCGGGCCAGCAAGCCTTGTTCAAGACCAGCCCCACGCTGCGATTCATTGCTTTTGGAGCGGCCAGTTACACCATCAGCGGTCTCTTGACCGCCGCCAGCGCCTGGCATTCCGTCAGCGAAACCGTCCAATTCACGCACTTTACGACCGCGGTGGCGCATCTGACGCTGTTCGGCTTTTTCGCCATGACGCTGTTTGGGGCGGTTTATTACGTCACGCCGCGCCTGGTTCAGGCTGAATGGCCCTCGGCGAAAATGGTACAAGTTCATTTCTGGTGTTCCGCGGCGGGGATTACCCTCTACGTGATTTCGCTGGCCTTTGGCGGCGTGCTGCAAGGCTTGGCGCTGAACAATGCGAGCCGCCCGTTCCTGGAATCTGTCCGGTCCATTCTGCCGTTTGTCGGAATGAGCACGCTGGGCCTGCTGGTTCTTGCAGCCGGCCAGGTCGCGCTGTTGGCCAACTTGGGCCTGATGCTGGGCCGCGCCTGTTGCGCCTGTTGCCGGCCGGCGGATTGGTTTGCCGGTGAAACCAAAAGAGCGGAGGCGCGGGTATGAACCACGGACCGCTGCTTTTCCTGGGTGTCTTTTTCACGCTGGCCTGCTCCTGGCTCGGCTTGGTGGTCACGCCGCAATTGCAACTGGGCCAGTTGCAGCAAACCAACATCATCAGCAGCTCGCAATTGTATCCGCTGGCCCGGCCGGGTTTGGCGCAGGAAGGCCGCGAAGTCTATCGGGCCAACGGCTGCGTTTATTGCCACACTCAGCAAGTGCGCCCGCCGGGTTTTGGCGCGGATTTCGAGCGCGGCTGGGGCCAGCGCCGCAGCGTGGCCCGCGACTACGTTTATGATCAGCCCGTCATGCTCGGCTCGCTGCGCCTCGGACCCGACCTGATGAACATCGGGCTGCGCATGCCGAGCGAAGAATGGCAGTTGCTTCACCTTTACGACCCGCAAATCCTGGTCAAAGGATCGAGCATGCCGCCCTACCGCTTTCTGTTTCAAAAGCGAAAGATCGGGCGGCACGCTTCGCCGGAAGCGCTCAAGTTGACCGGCGATTTTGCGCCCGAAACCGGCTACGAAATCGTGCCCGGACGCGAAGCCAAAGCACTGGCCGCCTACCTGCTCAGCTTGCAGGCTGAAGCGCAGGTTTTTGAAACGCCCCTGCCGTCGCGCAAAAAACCGCCCACTGACGCTGCTGCCACCAACGCTCCGCCGGGCGCTGCCACCAACGCTCCGCCGGGCGCTGCCACCAATGCGCCGGCGGGTGCTGCCACCAATCCTCCTGCGAAATGAAGCCGGCCCACAGCAAGAACAGGAAGGCCGCCGCCGGCTCGGTGCTGGCGGAGAATCCGGAACCGCTGGCCGGTCCGGCGGTGGTGCCGATCTGGCTTTTTGTCTTGCTGGGCCTGTTGATCTATTGGGCTCAGCTTTACTTGGACCGATTTGGCGGCGGCTTTAATCCTCTCGTCTATGAGCCTTACCCGTCATTCACTGCCGTGGCGGACCTGCAGCCGAAGTCGGACAGCGACGCCTTTGCGGCCAGGGGAAAAGATGTTTACCAACGAACCTGCATGCTGTGCCACCAGCCCAATGGCGAAGGGACGGCCGGCCAATTCCCTCCTTTAGCCTCCTCCGAGTGGGTCAATGCCCAAGGGCCAA
>CAYIIH010000149.1:0-18340 GCA_964363225.1 uncultured Verrucomicrobiota bacterium
CAGGGCGCATGCTCTTCTCATTGAGCCAGTACTACGCTGCGCAAGGGGCTTTGCACCACATCCATTGGTTTTGTCTTTGCCTTTTTTGCCAGGCCGGAAGGTATTTTTCTTTAAATCGAGCGAAGGTCCACCCAATGTGCGGCTGGAATGTTTATATGGCAGAGCCGCTCGAAACGCCGAGAGTACAATCCAAGTCTGACCGGCTGACGGGCCAGGAATTGATCATTTACGAAGATGAACATCTGCTGGTGGTCAATAAGCCCGCCGGCCTGAATACGCATGCGCCCAGCTTGTTTGCCGGGGAAGGCCTTTACGATTGGCTGCGGCATCGGGAACCGTGCTGGGAGCGCCTCGCTATTGTCCATCGACTGGATAAGGACACCTCGGGGCTTATCGTCTTCACCAAAAGCCCCTTGGCCAATCGTTCCTTGACCGAACAATTCACGCGCCGCGGCGTGCGCAAGGAATACGTTTTCCTGACCGACCGGTTCGTTCCAGTCCGCAAAGTAATCGCCAAATCCGTTCTGGTCCGAACCGGGGAGAAGTACACCAGCCGCCCGCTGCATGCGGGTGGGAACGTGGCCGAGACACATTTTGAAGTCGTTCATTCCACCGCTGGGAGTACCCTCGTTGCTGCCCAGCCTGTTACGGGGCGGACGCATCAGATTCGCGCTCAGGCTGCGGCGTATGGATTTCCAATTCTGGGCGATACCCTCTACGGCGGCACCCCAGCCGGGCGAGTCTGTCTGCATGCGGCAGAACTGGGTTTCAAACACCCCGAGACGGGCGCGGAGCTCCAGTTCGAGGTTCTCCCTGATTTTTCCGAAGACGCCGGCCTGGCTTTGCGGCATGGCATCATTGATTTGCCGGCCACTAACGCGTATCGGCTGATTCACGGAGCGGCGGATGGCTGGCCAGGTTGGTATGTCGAACGCCTCGGTGATTTTCTCCTATCTCAGGCCGAGCAGCCTTTATCGTCCGAGCAACGACAGGTGTTGAGCCAATGGATGAACCAATTCTCCTGGCGCGGCGTTTATCACAGAATCTGGACTCGACAGCTTCAGCAAACCAAAACTGAAGAACGCTTTCCCAACTGCGTCCTGGGAGAGATGGCACCACCGGTGTTTTTTGTCCGGGAGAACGGCCTGCAGTTTGAATTGAGTTTTGCGGAAGGCTGCTCGGTCGGCTTGTTCTTGGATCAAAGGGAAAACCGGCGGCGCATTTTGACGAATCACGTGGCGGCCGGCTTTCCGCTCTTCCAGAAGGAAAGGGAACAGACAGAGGTATTGAATACCTTCGCCTATACGTGCGGATTCTCCGTTTGCGCCGCAAAGTCTGGGGCGCGGGTCACCAGTTTGGACCTCTCTCGAAAGTACCTGGCTTGGGGCAAACGCAACTTCGCTGTGAACGGTTTGAATGCCACCGGCCACGATTTCATCTTGGGTGATGCCTTTGATTGGCTGGGGCGGCTGGCAAAGAAAGGGAGAGTCTATGATCTCGTGATTCTGGATCCGCCGACGTTTTCACGGTCAAAAGACTGGGAAACTTTTCGGGCGGAGAAGGATTACGGCCGACTTGTCTCAGCGGTCTTGCCGTTGCTGGCGAACAACGGGGTGCTCTTTGCCTCAACCAATGCGGCCCAGGTCAGCCCGGCGCAATTCCTGGAGGTCATTTCCGCCGCGGTCACTGCCAGGAAGCTGAGAATTCACCAGGCGCATTATGTGCCGCAACCTCTGGACTTTCCCGTCACTCGCGCCGAGCCTGCTTATTTGAAAACGGCCTGGTTCAGGATCGGGTAAGCATGGCAAGTGGCGCAGTTGATTGGCTGCAAAAACTCCTCAGCCGTAACTATTCAAAAGGCCAACCGCGAATGGACGCCAATGGACGCGAATCCAAAGGCGAAACCCACGGCTTTCACCAGCGGGTTTTGCTGATCGTTTAGTGAGTGGAACCAGCGGCTGGTCGCAGCGGTCAGATAGGCTGTCTTTATTCGCGTTCATTCGCGGTTCGACCGAATCGTTACGGCTCAGAGTTCACTTTCCTTCGGAATTCATGGAACGCGAAATAAAACTGGGCTGGCGTGGCGCGCGAGAATTACGGTAGAGGAGAAGCAGGCCGGTGATCAACACAAGCAAGGAGCCGAGAGCCAGAAATCGCCAGGAAGTGACATTCTGATCCGGCGGAACGATCACCCCTGCCGGGGGCGGAGTTGAAGCAGCCTTGCTCGCCAAGGCGGTTGACGGGGCGCTTTGCGCGGGCGAGCGCTCCCGAGCCTGTCCGGAAGCCGGTTCAGACGCAGCGCGTGTGGCGGAGAGAGGAGTTACAGAGACTGTCGGTTGAGCGGTGGTCGTTCTTGCAGCGGGAGACTCGGTGGCTTTGCGAATGACTATTTCAGCCACGGTGGGTTTGGCCGGCTCCGTTAGTTCCTTGGCGACTGGCCTTTTGGTGGGGGGAGAACCTTCGACGGGGGCCGTGCTGGGCAGAGGTGCGGCAGTTTGAGTTGCCGTCGCTGGTTTCAGAATGTTTGAGTTGAGAGCAGGTGGCGGAGCTGACGGTTCTGGCTGAGGGATTGGCTTGCCGATATCCGGGCCCGCGGCACCAGGCGGAAGTGGCGTTGCAGCAACCGCTTCGACCTGTTTTGCGGTCGCAGGCAGGGGGGCGGGCGCTTGGGCTGGCGGCATTTCCTTTGCCGAGTCTGGGACCGGCTCCTTCTTTGCCGGTTCAATCGGCGGTGCCGTGGGCGGAGTCGCTGCCACCGTCGAAGGTGCCGGCAGTGGAGCAACGTTGGTGACAATGGTTGGCGCCAAAGCCTCTTGAACGGTGCGGCGCGGTGGCGGCAGGTCCGGCAGCACGATGACCGAGCCGCCGGTGTGGACACTCCAGGAATTCAGTGCGCCATCCTGAGCCACGAACATCGTCACAAACGGCTTTTTCTCACGGCGCAGACTGCGGGCATACTGGCGATAAATGGCGTTGATACTGCGATCAAAGGGAGTGCCGACAATTGGCTCGTCGCCGTCACTGATTATGAAAACGGTGAGTGACTCAGTGGATTGGACGGCTTTGAACATTTCAGCCAGGGCTTTGTCGATGCGCGTTTGTTTTTCAAATTTTTCTTTCCTGAGCAAATAAACGGCGCGGTCGGCCAAGCTTTCGCTTTGTTCCGGGGCCCACTGGTAGATGGGGAACCGGTGCGTCTCGACCTCCTCATTAAACGTCCAGATGCCCACGGTGTCTCCGCGTTGCATGCGTCCCTGGACGCCGGTGACGATCAATTCACGAACGGTGCGGGCGGTGGCCTCCTTGGTGCGGGCCATGGAAAAGGAGGTGTCGATCAAGATAAGATAGCGATAGGCCGGCGGCGTATCCGCGGTGGCAGATGCGGCCAGGAGAATGCCGGGCGGCAGCAAAGCGGAGAATGCGAAAATCGATAGGAGAAGTCTCATGAGGTCCGCGCCTTTCTAAAGCGATTCAGTTCACGCCGGTTATGATGATGCAACTCGCGGTTCAAGTCAGTCAGGGCGCTCTTGACCGCGTGAGCGAAATTCGCGCAACTCGAGGCCAGGCCGCCCACCGAGGCAATCATGGCCCGCTCGGCCGTGTCGTCCGTCACGACCAGGACTTCGCCGTAATCTTGCAGGCGATGGACGGCGCGCTCGATCAGTTGGTCGGCCGTTTGCCCGGCTTTGGAGTAAAGAATCTCCATCTCCGGCGAGGAAGGCATAGCCGGTGTGCCGGGCCGGGCGTTGGCGCCATCAAAAACGATTGTGATCGGCGTGCCAATGGCGTCGCGGTATTGGGTCAGCCAACTGACCAACTCGTCCCGGGCGGCAGCCGAATGGCGCGGCTGGCCCGGGGCAATGTCCGGACAGCTATGCAAGACGCTGAAGCCATCCACCAGTATTCGGACCAAAGCCATGAGATCAGATTAGACATAAACCGGAAAATTTACAAAGGGATTGAATCAATAGCGATGCGTTCATTGCCAACGCCTGTAAACTGGGCTGGGTCAGAACTGTCCTTAGCCGGAAAAGGGTTTTGAACTTCAGCGGTAAAGCATCCGAGCTTCACCGATGACTTTTCGAGGCTCATCGTTGAGGAGCTGAGCCTCATCCCTTCTTCGCACTCGGTTGACTTCATCGCCGGGCCGAGATAGTCTGGTGGCGTGAAAGCCATCGAATTTGAGACCGAGTTGCATGGCGGCGAGGAGTTGCCCATTCCTCCCCAGGTTGCCTCACAGTTGCCCGAGACGGGGAAGGCCAAGGTCATTTTGTTGCTCGAAGAAGACTCCGAGGACGCGACGTGGCGGCAGGCGGCTTATGAGCGATTCTTGAGCGAGGACTCCCCCGAGGACTCGGTCTATGACAAATACGTTTAAGGTCGGCGACATCTTCATCTGTGCGTTTCCCTTCACCTCGGGCCAATTCAGCAAACCACGCCCTGTTTTGGCTCTGATTGACCTCGGGCCAGACTGTCTGATCGCGCGCATCACATCAGTGCTGTACTCTGGCCGGCTGGACGTTCCACTCACTCACTGGAAACAGGCCGGCTTGGAGAAACCTTCGGTCGTTCGACTGACCCGCCTCGTGACTGCCGAGAAAACGCTTCTCAGGACCAAAATCGGCAGCCTCACGTCCGCAGACCTGGAGGCCGTTAGAAATGCCTGGAACCAACACATGCGGTTGTAAGGGCGGAATTTCCACGCCGCCACACCGTCACACCACCGAACAAATCCACCGCGCATGCCGCTAATCAACTCAACTGCGAATGAACGCGAATGAACGCGGGAATGTGGTGGTGATTACCGCCTATCAGATCGATGAGTGACTACGGCTACCATTGCGAATGGTGCGAGGGCACGGTGCGGGAGAAAATCCTGCCGCGCGAAGTTTTCCGCCACGCCCGAGGCTTTGTCATCCTGGAGGACGCGCCCGTCGGAGTTTGTGACAACTGCGGGCACAAATATTACAGCGCAAAAATCCTCCACCGCGTCGAAGGAATCGTCCTCCACCGCGAGAAAGCCGAGCGAACCGAAGCGATCCCCGTCGCCCACGCCTGATTTCATCCGCTGCAGGCGAATGACCCGCCGACCGAGCCTGCCTTGAATTCACCATTCCTCATCGTAATTTTCCTTTACGCCCCCATCCATCGCGGATTCTAACTGGCGCCTGACCTTCCGTTCAGCGGGCAGAACGGAAGAACAGACGAAGTTCTCTAAAGGCGTTCCGATCTATTTCGGAGCGCCTTTTTGCATTGGGCCGCCCGTCTTTGGATTGTTCTCCTCGCGCACCACGAAGTGCGGTCGGAACTGCTCCAATTTCTTGCGGCCAATTCCCGGCACGTTTTTCAGATCGTCCAGGCTCCTGAAGGGACGAGCGGCGATGATCCTGGCGGCAAGAACACGTCCGATTCCCTTGACGGCCTGCATTTGCTCCGGCGTTGCATTGTTCAGATCGATTGGACCGGCCGGAGTCTCCGCAGCGGTTGTGCGCTCTTGGAGTTGCTTCAATTCCTGCTCTTCGTGCCGTTGAGAGCCACGAAGTTCGGCAATGCGATTGGGGTCGCTCTCCGCCCAGATGCCAGCGCGCTTCAACACGGCCGCTACTTCCAGATCGCGCAAGCGTCCGGCCATCTCGTCTCGGGAGATCTTCTGTGGCGTTTCTCTGCCGATTCCGTAGGTGCGAGCGTAGCCGTGTTGAACCAAGAGCGTAGCGAGATCATCGCCGTCCTCCGTGGTGATAAAACCGTAAACGCGGCGTTCTGTTGATCTCCCCAGCGCGTTGGCAAAAGCCGTATGCAGCGTAAACGGCTTCGACAAAACCTGTTCAACAAACTTTCCCGCTTCCTTGCCGAAGTGAACCACCCGTGTCGCGTCGGGCAGGCCAAAGTAACGCGCCTGTTCCCGGACGCGCTGGGCATCGCTCGTGGCGGATGTGGAGGCTTCGGGACAATCAACGAAGTAAAGCCGCACGTGAATCTGACTGTCGCCGACATCGATGTAGAAACTGTCCCCGTCGTGTGGCTGATTTTCGACCAACCGGGCGGAAGCGAACGACTGAAGCTTATCCGTTGGCCGAAGAGGACTTTCACTTCTCCGACCGTGCACGCTTGCAGGCGCAGCAGCGTCGGGTGTCCTCAGCCGATCTCGGTCAGATGCGTTAGGATCGGCTGAGACAGACGATGTTACACCTTCCCCAGCGAGTGATGGGCGCAGTGTCGAGATGCACCCGGTGAGAGCAGCAAACAAGAGCAACCCCGGGATTGCCAATAGACACAGGACATCTTTGCGGCCACGGAAAGTCATTCGCAAAGTCTGCACCAGAATCGGCCCGCTGGCAACTCAGAGAGGGGTTTACGCCGTGGAGCCAGCGTGAGCAAATGACGACGCTGATCGCATGGGCCACTGACCGGCGCGCCCAAATAACTGCCTGCCAATCACGCAGCCTTGGAAGCAGACTTTGGCTTTCAGGCGTTGCCAGACAGTCGCACCGTGAAACAGATTAACTCTGCATTTTGCAGGATATTGAGTTAGATTCAATGGCAGGCCTGAAGAGGGCTTGCCATTAGACGAAAAACCAAAGCCCGGTCGAAGATGCCATTTTACGAATACGAGTTGTGCGAAGGCGAGTGCAAGGCCTGCGGTGGAAGGTTCACTCTGCGGCGACCGCTCTCGGCGCCGGAACTGACCCAATGCCCGGCGTGCAGGAAACCGGTCCGCAAGGTCATTTCTCTGGTGAATTCGCCGATGAAGCTGAAACCGCTTTCAGTTTCGGATGCGAAGAAGGCCGGTTTTACGATTTTGAAGCGCGTTGGAAAAGGGGAATACGAACGGCAGTAAAACGGATAATCCCTCAATCACCGCGGGCGGAGCGCTGGCTTGTAGCCGGCTTGCCACGTCTGATCCCTCCAAGCCGGTTGGAAACCGGCGCTCCACCCGCCGTGACTGAGGGCATTCCTAAAACGGCAGCAAATGTATTGCGAAAGGCCATGAGGCTGCCTAACTTGCGCACGTGAAACTGTCGGTCAAGAGTGATTACGCCGCCCGGGCTGTGATTGGATTGGCCCGCCATTATCAAAGCGGAGTGGCGGTGCGGGCGGAGGATTTGGCGATGGAGCAAGGCATTCCCGCCAATTACCTGGTGCAAATTCTCATCGAGCTGAAATCCCAGCAAATTGTCAAAAGCCTGCGGGGCAAGGAAGGCGGTTATTTGCTGGCGCGGCTGCCGGCAGATATTACATTTGGCGATGTCTTGCGCTGCGTGCATGGCCAGGTTTTTGATTCACCGGCGCTGGCTGATCCGAAATGCCCGCCTGAGCTGCGTTCGGCCTGGCAGAAGTTGAAGAAGAACCTCGAGAAAACAGCCGATGCCATCACCTTCCAACAGTTGATCGACGAAAGCACCGCCCGGGAAAAGATGTACTACATCTGACGTGACCGAAGCGATGGGGTAAAATCCGGCGGCTCTTTCATCGTTAACTCCTGAGTTTAAACCACGAAATACACGAAACACACGAAAACAGAACGGGACAGCAAAGGCACTTTCTCACCCGCCGGGTGAATGATCCGCTGGTTCCAAGTATTTCCCATTTCGTGTGTTTCGTGTGTTTCGTGGTGGCATCTGTTTTTTCCAGGTTTATCGAAGCAATTCGACTCGGAAGAACCGCTTCTCGCCGTCGTTGGCACTGGTGGTGAACGAGGTGGCGGAACCAGCGGCGGTCACTTCCCCGTCTGTCAGCCATCCGGATTGGCCAATCAGGTCCTTCCTGTAAAGAAGCCGATACGTCCGGCCCGCCAGAGAACTCCAAGTGAGCGTGACAGTCCCGGCGCCGTTTAAACTGATGCGTGCCAGGCCAAGATCGGCCAGAGCACTTTGGTTTTGGGCAAGCGGCGTTGGCGGCCGGAATATCCGGCGCGACTTGGGCTGGCCATCGGGGAATGACCCAAGGGCTGTATCCGGCTCCGGCAGGCTGTAATCAAGGTAATCGACGATTTCCGGCTGGCTGTTTTGGATGCGGACGAGGGCGAGCGAGCCGTTGGTGGGACTCAGACGAAAGCCCGCGTGAAACTCGTCGGAAGTCGATTCACCTGGCTCGTTGTCGGCCCAGAGCAACAGGAATTGGCCTGGATTGATCACAGCGTTGGTTGGGAACGCCCATTTGAGCAGATTGGTGTAATTGTCGGTGAGGTAATAGCCGTTCAACGAAATCGGAATGGCGCCGGCATGGTAGAGCTCAATCCAAGGATCGTGATCACCCAGCCGGTCGGTCGGGCTGCTGTTGTTGGCCGGAAGGACTTCGTTCAGCCAAAGTGGCGGGAATAGCGGCAGCGAAGCACGCACGGAATTGGCTTCACCGGGAGTGTAGGCGGCCAATCTGACGCCCTCGACGTCCAGCGTCATGCCGAAAACGATATCGCTGCTACCGGAGTTGACTTGGTGGACTTCGACGGCCAGCACATTGAGTCCCTGGCGCAGACTGGGCGCGGAGAGAACATAAGGCCCTTCATAAACGGCATCGGCCACGGTGCGGTTGGCAAAGGTGGCATTGGTGACGGTGCCCTCCGCCATGCCGGGCCGGATCAGTTCCCGGCCATTGAGGTATATTACGGCGCCATCATCCAGCACCGCCGAAATCCTGACCGTGGCTCCGGCCGGATTGGCATTGAAATTGAAGGTCGTCCGGAAATAGTAGGTCGTTCTGCCCAAGGTCAACGGAGTGTTGGTGGGCGCGGGCAAGGGGGCCGTTTCGACGTAAAACAGGCTGCGATTGGTGGGCCAGAAAGCGTCGTTATAATTTGTCTCTTTCCACGCCGTGCCGAGGTCAACACCCGCCTGGTTGTATCTCCATACGTTGGTGATGACGATCAGACTCAGCGGTTGATTGGTCGCAATGCCGGTCACGCCCGCCCAATTAGCAATGCGGTCGCTATCCTGCCGCGAATCGATCAGTTGCAGCGAGGCGCCTTGACCGCTGGCCGGTGTGGGCCAGGGCGGACGGTTCGAGAAGGTGACTTCATCGATCAGTTCGTCCTCCTCCGGCACCGCCCCCGGTTTAATCAGCCGCAGAGTGTCGCCATTTGGACTGAACGCGCCGGAAAACTCGCCCACCACCGGGATGGCGTTGCCGTAAGTGGCAGAAAACACTCCTTGGTTTTTTGCGATGACCAGGTAATTCCCCGGCCCAACATTTGCGCCTTGAGGAAAAACATAAGTCAGATGCTCACCGGTCAAACGAAATCCGGAAAGGTCGGCGGGTGAATTGGTGGAGGTGTTGAGCAATTCGATGAATTCAGCGTTGGCTACCGCTGGGCTGTGCATGATTTCGTTGATGACCAGCCGCATCTTCGCCCGGATAACGACCGTAAGACTCCGGGATTCGGACAAGGGCGGGGAACCATCATCGGTCACGCGCAGGGTGATGGTATTGGTCCGAGTTCCTTCGTCATCGGCGGTGGCCCACGTCAACACGCCCGTCAGCGGATCAACGAAGGCACCCGGGGGCGCGCCTGGCGCCAGGCTGAAGGTGAGCTTCTGGACCGGCAAATCCCGGTCGCCGGCGGAATTCGTTAAGATCAAGGTGCTTCCTTCGAGCAGGACTTGATCGGCAATGGCCGCCAGCGTTGGGGGTGCGTTCACTTCGTTGACCGCGACGCCAAAAGTTATGGTGCTGCTCAGAGCCGCTTCATTGTTCTCGGCCACTCGCACCGTAATGACATTGGTGCCGGGACCCTGCGCTTCTGTTGGTGTCCAGGTGAACAACCCGCTCGCTGAATCGATCGCGGCCCCGGTGGGTGCGCCGGGTTCAAGGCTGTAAATCAAGCTGCTCGGCGGCTGGTCCGGATCGGATGCGTTGATTGTTAACGACAGCGTGCTTTCTTCATCGACGGATTGGGCGGCAATTTCCGCAATGGAGGGCGGATCGTTGAGTTCGCTGATGGTGATCGTAAACGATTTCGTGTCGCTCAAGCTGGGCAAGCCGTCGTCCGCCACCGTGACAGTAATGACGTTGGTGCTCGGTCCTTGGTTCTCTGAGGGAGTCCAAATGAAGGCCCCGTTGGTCGGATTGATAGAGGCTCCGGCCGGAGCGCCCGGTTCAAGAGTGAAAGTGAGCGTTTGCAATGGAACGTCAGGATCATTGGCCTGGACGGTGAAAATCAACGCCGCGCGCTCCTCTCCCGTTTTGTTTTCGATGGCTCTGAGCACCGGTGGTTGATTGGTCTTGGACGCGAGGATAGTGATCGTTTCCGCATTGCTCAAAGGTGGTGACCCGTCGTCTGTCACTCGGATCGTAACCGCGCTGGTGCTGGGGATTTGGGCCTGAGTTGGCGTCCAGGTGAAAACTCTATTGACCGGATCGATGACGGCGCCCTCGGGAGCGCCCGGATCAAGGCTGAAGGTCAGTTTTTGGACCGGTTCATCAATGTCGCTCGCGCTGGCGGTGAAATTGAGCGTGTCGCCTTCCGTGACACGTTTATGGCCAATCGGAGCCAACCGTGGTGCGAAGTTTACCTCTTTGACCGCAATAGTAACTGCCTTGGCATCGCTCAGGATCGGGAGACTGTCATCGGTAACCCGGATCGTCACGGAGTAAATCCCCGGACCTTGGGCTTCCGTCGGCGTCCAGCCAAAAGCACCGGTGACCGGATCAATGGCGGCCCCAGCCGGCGCGCCCGGATCGAGGCTGAAACGCAAGGCTTGCGCCGGCAAATCTTTGTCCGATGCAGCGACGGCGAAAAACAACGGTTCTTCCTCGTGGATCGTGACATCGTCAATGGGCGCCAGCACGGGCGCGGTGTTCACATCTTTAACGTGAATGGTGAACCGTTGTGATCGAGTCAACTTGGGCGAACCGTCATCGGCAACGCGGATGGTGACGAGGTAACTGCCGGGACCCTGGGCTTCCCCTGGCGTCCAGGTGAACAGGCCGGTGGAAGCATCAATGCCGGCGCCAGCGGGCGCGCCAGGACCGAAGCTGAACGTCAGAGTCTGGCCCTCATTCGGATCGCTGGCCATCACGGTCAGGCGGAGCTCCGCCTCCTCGTCGATAGTCTGGTCCGCAATGGCCGGCACGACCGGAGGCGAATTGTTGGTGGATATCATGTTGGCGGCGCGCGGCGTCGGGATGGACATGAAAACGAACGGATCGAGCGCGCCGTCCGGCCAGCGTCCCTCGCTAATATCATTAGTTTGTGCTCCAAAGGTGATGGCATCCACCGTCGTGCCATCGGGTGCGAAGAGGCCAATGGCCTCGCCGGTTTGGCTCAGCTTGAAGTTGACGTGCAGGTCCTGGTTGGTCCGCCCGGTCTGGCCGCTTTCTTCATCGGCCCAAACCAGGAGGAAACCTTCCGGGGGAATGATGGTGCCGGCGGGAATGACAAACTTGGCCGTGTTCGTCAGAGTGTCGGTCAGCCGGTAGCCCGTCAAATCCACCTCATTGGCCCCGGCATTGTAGAGTTCAAACCAATCTTCAAACTGGCCATCCGCTGGATCGGCATACGACCGGGTATTGTCCGCCATCCATTCATTGATGAAAACCGATATCGGAATTGCGACGTTGCTGTTGGTTCCGCCCGGAGTTGAGTAATGAAACACTTGACGGTCCCTGGGCTGGCCGTCGGGAAATGAGCCATGAGATCGGCCGGCACTGATCAAAGTGTAATTGAGATGGTCCATCACCGCCGGCAGGCCATTCTGCAGCCGCGTCAACGCCACGGAGCCGGAAGAGGGCAGCAGCCGGAAATTCGTGTGGAACTCGTTGGTGGCGGATTCTATGGGCTCGCCATCGGCCCAGATGACCAAGAATTCGCCGGGTTGAAGAACGGCATTCGTTGGGAAGGGCCATTGCGTCAAGTTGGTGTAACTGGCCGTCAGGAAGTGACCGTTCAAACTCACCTGGCTCGCCCCCGAATTGTAAAGTTCTATCCAAGGATCGAGATCGTTCTGATGGTCGGTCAAGCCGCTGATGTTGTTGGGCAGAACTTCGTTCAGCCAGACCGGTGGAAAAGCCGGGATTGAAGCGCGTGGAGTATTGGCGCCTCCAGGAGTGGCCAGCTTCACGGCATTGGTTGCGACGGTCGTCCAGTTGCCGGCCCGGTAATTATCCTGGAAAGGATCGATTAATTGCAGCGACGGGCCCTTTCCGTCGGCCAGGGCCGGCCAGGGTGGATCGTCGTCAAAGCGCACTTCATCGATCAAAGTATCCTCTTCAGGCGTCGCGCCCGGTCTGACCAAACGCAGCGTTTCACCGCCATTGTCCAGTTGTCCCGGGAATTCGCCCACCGGCAACACGGTTAATCCGTAGGCCTTGGCAAATTCGGTTCGGTTCTTTGCCACCACCAGATAGTTGTTGGCATTCAGAACGACGCCTTCGGGGAAGGTGAATCCGACGCCCTCAAGCCTGAAATTGGAGAGGTCAAACGCGCTGACAGTGGACGTATTGTGGATTTCGATGAAAGCGGTTTCCGGCGTGACCGGGTTGTACATGATTTCGTTGATGACCAGGTAATTCTCAGGCTGCTGGCTTGTGCCCGTGAACGTGACCGTGATCGTATCACTCACCCCGGCGATGGGTTTGCCTCGCAAATCATAACCCTGGAAAGTCAGGCTATTGGTTCGGCCGGCCAGGGGAAGGCTCAAGCTCCAGGTGGTGACCCCGGTCCAGGTGACCGGGTAGGCGACGCCGTTGATCTCGATGGTTTTGACAGCAATCGGGGCCGTGCCGGTAAGCGTGGCGGTGCTTTTGTTCGTGCTGAAGTTGTTGCCGTTATTGCTCGTGATCGCGAAATTGGCGTTCAAGCTGTTCAGACGGGAAAGCAGGTAGTTGCGGCGGCTCGCAATCCAGGTTTTGATGGCAGCCGGATCGGTCACGGTGATGCCATTCGCTCGCAATCCTTGGCAGCGCGCATCCATAATCGGATCGATTCTTTCGTTGCGCAGCGGGCCGTTGACCGCGTCCTGAAAGGCGCGCCAGTAAGCCCGTTGGAATGGCGGATGGCTGTACATCCGGGTGACGGTGGGATCGTTGGCGCCGAAGACGTCCGAGCTTGGACCGTCACTGCTCAGGCCGAGCACGAAGTCGATGTCCCAAGCCATCAAGGCCCATTTGCCGTTAATGGGCTTGTAGGCGTACATGTTCTTGCCGCGGCTGTATCCGTAGGCGTCCCAATTGCCGACCATGTGCTGCAAAGCGAAGTTGCGCATCCACTGCTCCAAGTCCACCAGGTTTTCCACCTGCGCGGTGTAAGTCGAGTCCGCGAGGTTCACGGCGTTCACGAGGTTGAACAAATTGGTGTAATTGCTGGCCGAATCCTGAACGGCGCGCTTGCGCCAATCCCAGCGGTAGCGGGCCAGTTTCAAAACCCCGCCCGTGGTCGTGAATTTTTGCAGGGTCGCATCGACATTGCTGAAGCCGCTCGCGTTGTCGTCGAACTCAAACCAATCCTCGATCTTGTGCAAATCGCCCTCGGCATCATCAGGAAACCAGCCGGCGATGAACTGGCCGTTGGGTTCCTCCGTATCTTCATAGACACTGCCCTTGCGATTGCCATTGACATAAAACTGGACGAAGCGGCGATAAAGGTAAGGAATGCCGAGTTCCTTGCCGATCCAGTAGGCAGCTTGCTCACGTTGAGCCGTGTCGTCATTGCCAAGATTGCCGACCGTCACCAAGGGCATGTCTCGCGCCCCCAAAAACACGTCGTCATCCGGGAAAGCGAACAGATAATCGGCGCCGACGCTGCCGCCATGGAAAGGGCTGCCTTTGGCGCGAACGCCAAAATTATAGATGACGCGGTAATTCCCATAGACAAAGGTGGCATCCAGGGGATCGTTGGCCAGGCTCTCGCGGCTGCTGAAAGTATTGAGGTTGGCTTGAGTCTGCCAAAACCGATACACACCGAGGTTGCCCAAGGGCTGGCTTTCTCCCCACCGCACCAGACATTCGCTCTTGACCGCGTCACTGGGGAACTTGCTGGTAGCGCCAGGCGAAAGCGCATCCGTGGCCTGGATGTGGAACGCGATCAAGGTCGCCGCCGGCCGGCCAGTGATGGTCGCACTGTAAACACCGTCGCCGGCCACTGCATCGCCGCCCGTGCCGTTATCGACCATGGTCAGCGTGGACAGCGTGCTCGAGGGGTCCACGCGGTATTTCAAAACGACCTGGGCCAGGCCATCTGGATCGGACACACGCGACGTAACAACGACGGCTTGATTGGCCGTCGGCAGGATGGGGCTGTGGCTCACATCGAAAATGGCGGGGCCGGCGTTGGCCACGGCGCGGCTATTGCGGGTTCCAGGCGTGCCCAGGTTGGCGGGGACAGCCATGGGGCCGGCGGCTTCCAGCCAGTTCCCGCGCAAGCGCAGCAGGAATTCCGGATGCCCGGTCAGCCACCGCACTTTGGCACGCAAGGTGGCCGTATTACCCGACCGGAGGGCGGTGGTGTTGGACAGGGTCGAGCGAATCCGGTTCGCGCCGGTGTCGCCCCGACCTGTCGTCCGCACATGCAGGCATTTGCCACCGTTGAATCCGCCGCTGTTTTCCAGGCTCGTGGTGCGATGATTGCCTTGGATGAACCATCCGGTGGTGCCCGTCTCGAAAGCGGAATTCGAAATCAGGTTTGTGCTCCCCAGCCTGACTACTTCCACGTCATCCACCAGGCATTCGCCGGCCCCGAGCAAATGCATCTGGAACGAGTTCGGCGGATAGCCGGTGTTGCCATTGTCCAAAACGCCGGTGAATTCAATCGTGCTCCAGGGGGCTTTGGCCGTCTCGTCGCTGTCGGCCCAATTGGAAGCCCGCCAGGGATCGCTATGCGGATCAATCCGTTCCAGGCTGCTCCCGCCGCCATCGGCCCATTTGCCCCAGCGTCCGCCTTCGCCGTAAGTCACTTCCTCAACCACGATATGAATGACGTTGGTTTGGACGACCTCGAATTCATTCGTGGTCACGACCAGGTCAGGTTTGGACAGCGCCAATCGCTCGCCGGAGTTGGACAAGTTCCCTTGGTAATCTCCCAGGGTATTGGCACTGTTCAGGTTTGCATAATTTAGCACCAGCCTGGCCGCGTCTTGGGCGATGACCAGGTAGCCATCCGGCGCCATGACGGTATTGGTTGGGAACTCGAACTCGATCCCATCCGTGAATTTCCAGCCGGACAGGTCCACCGCAGTGGAGCCGCGATTGTAGAGCTCGATATACTCATCATTGTTGTTCCCCGAAATTGGGTTGTACATGATTTCGTTGATGACCACTGCCGGGATCAGCCAGGGGGCATTCGGCCCGCTGGCGCTTGGATTGGCCAGGGGCCGAAATCCTGGCGCGCCGTCGGGGTATCGGCCGCTGGAAACACCATTGGCCTGGCCTTCAAACCGGACGGAGTCCAGCACACGCGTCTGGTTCGAGTTGACCAGGTAAATGGTCTCGCCGCCCGCGTTGAGAGCAAAGCCGAACTGGTTTTGATCGAACGAAACAAAGCCGCGCGCCGCTATCCGGGTGTCAGCCGCAATCATGAACTTATTCGTTCCGCGTTCCTCCGTCAGGAAACAGCCCGAAATATCCACGGTTTGGCTGCTGTGATTGTAGAGTTCAATGAAGTCCAACTGCGGGTCATCCGTGTGGGCCAGAAATTCGTTGATCATAACAGCCGCTTGCGGATTGGGCCGGATGGCATCGAAAGTGCCCGGTGAACCACCGATCAACTCGCTGGCCGCCCAGGCCAGCACACTGCTTTCGCCGTAGGACGGACGAGCGAGCACCAGCGAATGCCCGGCGCCGTCGGCAGCGGCGGGCCAGGGCGGAACGCCGGAGTAACTGGCTTCGAGTTTGACGGCATCCGCCCGGTCGCGCAGCCGGATGGTTCCGGAGCTGTTTTGCAGGCTGTTTGTGTAAGGACCAAACACTTGGGATAGGCCATAGATGCGTTGCACATCGGCGGGCACACGCGCCACGACCAGAAACCCGCCTGCCGGAAGGATGGTGCCGTCGGGAAATTGGCAATCGAGCGCGCCCGACAACCTGTGGCCGGTTAGGTCTTCAAGAATAAGGCCGGCGTTGAATACCTCAACAAACTCCAGATTATTGCTGTCCGCGCGCGCTTTCGGATGGTACATGATTTCCGAAATCACCAGTCCAGTGCGCCGGCTCGAGGTCCCGAGCGGTTCTCTCGCCGGAATGAAATCCCCAATCACGCCGCCGCTCACCGTGCCGAAATCCCGAAATTCAGCCAGGGTTGTTTGAACAGGATTCCGGCTGGTGACCGCCTGCCCAAGATAAACGGTGCCAGGCATGCTCATATTCACGCTTCCCAACACCGTCCAGTTTTGTCCATCCAGGCTGGCGTAACCGGTAAAGAGATTCCCCGATCGTTGCAGACGCAACCACGTCTCCGGGAAATTGACCGGAAAATAGCCGGCGGCGGAAGCGGCCGCGCCGGTCGCAGTGCGCGATTGAAAGAAACACCCGACCGTCGCCGGCGTGGTCAAGCTGGCCGCAAACCGGCTGTTGGCCTCCAAACTCTCGCGTGCCATCACACCCGCCTTGGCCCAGGCGTCGGATGCACCCAAAGACTGAACCCGCACTTTCACGTCAAAATTGCCCGAGCGCTTCTGATACTCGAAGTGGAATTGATCAAAAATGCCGCCAATATCACTGCCGCCACCCACGACATTGAACCCGTTTCCGACTGGCGTGGCCGATCCGGCTTGGGCGGGATTCCCGATGTCGCTGGGCACAAATTCAACCGCCAGAAACGTTTTCTGCAGGCCAGCGGCAACCGTATTGGGAGCGGCAGCCCGGTCTTGGATGTCGTGGACGGTCAGCGTGTATGCCGTTCCGTATGTCATGAGTGTCGTTGTCAGAATAACGGTGCGCGTGTCGGAACTCAGAACCGCCGCCAGCACAGAAATGCTTTGGTCGATTGCGTAGTTGGCAGAGGAGGTTGCCCCGGCCAGGCCAACGGCTTCGGAAAAGACAATCGTCACACTGTTGCTGCCCGAATTAAGCACGGAAGAAATCAATGGCGGGATCACGTCAGGCGTCACCGCCAGAATCGCTTCGTCGCTCAGAGCCGTGCCCAGCGAATTCGTAAGAAAACATCGAAAGCGCGCTCCGTGGTCCGCGAGGACCACCGGTTGATGGGTATAAGCGGAGCCGTTGGCTCCCGGAATGTTCACATCGTTCTTGCGCCACTGGTAGCTGACCGGATCGAGATTGCTGACGCGCACGCGAAAGGTGGCGGCATCGTTTTCCACGGCGGTCGTGTTGGCCGGATGCTCCGTGATCACGGGCGGAGTGAAACTGACGCCAAAGGGAATCAAGCGCGCCGCCGGAATCGGCTCTTCCATTTTGCCGTCGGGCAGTTGCCAGCGCACGGCCAAGTTGTCGCCGCCTCCTTCCTCCTTCATCAAAGCTTCGACGTAGTACTTCCGGCCCGATTCCAGGCGAATCGCCGCTGAGGTCTGATTTGCTTCCTTGTCCCACTGCCGGGGGGTGGTCCATGTCGCCACGCTGGCAATGACTCTCTTGTTCGCTGGGCTTTCGTCGGTGCTGAGGTAAAGCGTCGAACCGTCATCGCTTGATATCCAGAAGGTGTAATTGCCAGTGGTGGGTGGCACGACGTAGCCGCGCACGCGCTGGCCATATTGTTCACCGATATCTATGGGTGCCTCAAAGTCCGTCAGATAATTCGTGCTCGTTGGATTGTTTGGGAATCTGGCTGAATTGGTGAGATCGGCCACGGTGAGTCCAGAAATTCCTGTATAAATTTCGCGCAGAAGGCCTTGCGATGGAGTGGCGGCCCGTGCTAGAGGAATCAATTCGCCCTGAATAGCAGAGACGAGGAGCAAGAGAAGAATAACCAATTGGTTTCCAGAAAAAGAATTCATTTTATCGTTACTTACAGTAGTCCTGCGAGTCTCATCACTAGCAAGAGCCAAGCCGACCACCCGGCTTTAGCCAACTCTTCGCCCACGATCCGCACCGCCTTTTCTTCCGCACTGGCCTGCCGGCTGCAAATACTCCCCATAACTGCTCCACCGGTAGCTCCGCAACGGCTGCTCCGCCCTCAGCAGCTTGGCCCGCACCGGGTTCAGATGCACGTAATCGCACACCGTGCGCAGGTAGCCGTTGCCGCGGCCATCCACGACCAACGCCTTGTAGCGTCCGCTGAACAAGTGTCCGAAAAGTCTGTGCCGCCGGTTGAAACGCGAGGTGTAAGTGCCCAGCAACCACTTCATGAATCGCGTCTGGGTATTCGATGCGGATTTTGCGGGCCATGCGGGCGAGGATATGCCGAGAGCATCCTCACTGGAAAAGCCAAAGTTGTACAAACTAGGAACGGACCCCT
>CAYIIH010000150.1:0-18297 GCA_964363225.1 uncultured Verrucomicrobiota bacterium
AAAGAGCCTTTGCCTAAGCTGTTCTGTTTTCGTGTGTTTCGTGTATTTCGTGGTTGAAACTCAGGATTTACTGAGCAGGCCGCAGGATGGACTACGGAATGCATAGCCACAAAAAGGCACAAGAAGACGCAAAAGCCCCGACTCTTGCGCTTTTTGCGCTTTCTTGCGGCAATTCCGGAAAGGGAAAGGTGTCTTCTATCCTGCGGCCTGAGCAGTAAGGTTCATCAGCGCTTCAGTCGAAGGCGCCAGGGTCTTTTGCCAGCGGCTCGGCTGCGACTCGTTTGACCTCGAGGCCTCTTTTGATGTGAAAAGACTGTGACGACTTGACTGGTGTTCGCAATGGTTCCGGTCCGAGACGCGGCTTATTCGGTTGCGGCAACCGGAGCGAGGCCCGGTAATGCTGAGCGATTTCACCGGCAGTCAGAGCGCGGTTATAAATAGCCACTTCGTCAATCTTGCCTTCGAAATTGGCCAGGTTGTCATTGCGTCCACCAATGAAACACTGCTCGCTTTTCGTTGGGGAGATTGAATCGAGTTCACCGGCCAGCTCCGGTTCCGGCCCGCCGTTCAAGTAGAGGGCTACTCGCCGGCCTTCGCGCACCAAAGCGATGTGGTTCCAGGTCCTGGGCAGAATTCCGGTTTTCCCTTGCAGCGCCCGATGTGGATCGTGGCTGGTGTAGAAGAGCAATCGCCCCATGGCGTTGTTGGTGCCGGCGATCGCGAGGTGCTCGGTTCCTGGTAAAGATGCAGACCCTCCGCTGCGGGAGAAAAGGTGGCCCGTGATCCCGCGAATGTTGTTCGGCAACCCATTCCAGAACCAGAGTTCGACTGTGTAGTTCTGGCCGATGCTCTTCAGTGAGGCCTCCAGGCGCCCGCCGGCAAAATGCGGCGCGCGGTTGATGATGTTCTGTCCCGAAAAGCCGGGTGATGGCGGCCCGTCCAGGTAGAAGGCAATGCCGTCCTCGTACACCCCGTGGTTACGGCGGCCAGTCGCATCAAAAGCTTTTGGCCCAGTCAATTCGTTGAGCCGCCAGTAGGCCGCGGGTTTTGACTTCAAGACCCTTTGGGCATAAACCCCGTGCGTGGCGGCAACCTTGCGCCGAGGTTTGCCAGCCACCTGCTCCAGCAAGCCGAGAACCGTTTCCACAATTCTCGGTTCGGCCTGTGCTTCCAGACCGGCGGTGCGGGCCGGCCAGGTGGTGTAGCCGCCAAGTTGATGCTGTTCCGGTGGTGGAATATAGCCTTCCGCGCCATTGGCCAGTTCGACGTTGAATGTCGGCTGGAGCGGACTTTGCGCTTTGATCTTCAAGCCGGTGATGGCAAAGACCTCGTTGGGGATAGCGGTGATGCCCAGGTCCCCGATGCGGAGCGCCTGCAGCTTTAATTCTGCGCTGGGCCGATCCTGAATGAAAAGCTGCTCCTGGGCGTAAATTTCGGGCAAGCTTTGGGGGAGACGCCCGTTCAAACCGGCGACGATCTTCCTTGCCCAATCAAGCCGTCGCTCGTCCGCCAAACGGAAGGAAAGAGTCAACTTTGCTTCGCGCATCATTAACGGCGCCCACGGGCGGTAGGCGATGCTTTTGCAGGCTTCGGCAGCGATGCGCGCGATTTCTTCAGCGTAGGCATCATAGCCGATTTCCTGGCGGGGTTTGCCGTAATCCATCCACATCAGATCGCCGCTGGTCCCTTGCGACATGATCCCGACGAACGGCGGGTCGCCGGAATCAGCGCCGATCATCTTTCCAATCTTGTCGGCAAAGCGGCCGTAATAATCCGCCGAGAGCAGCGGCGAGCCGTAATAATGCATCGAGTAATTGGCCAGGAGCGCGATGGGCCGGCCGGCGGTCGATTGCACCGAGACAATCGTCAGGGCGGGATCGACCGGCCCCGATGGCCCGATGGCGTCCGGGTTCTGATGGCCCGGATGCATATTGGCTCGCACCGTCCGGTCGCCAAACGGATCGGTGCCGATCTTGTCCGAGCGGAAAATCCAGCGGCGATTATGGGTATGCTCAAAATCATCCACCACCGTCCAGCCGATTCTGGCCGGTGCGAGGTTCTGGGCCGCCTGAGCGATGCCTTCGGCGATGCGACCGGGCAGAAACTGGGCATAATCCGGATCAGCCCTGCTGCCCAGGCAAGTCATGGCCGACGGCGCCGAATGGGTGTGAGTGGCCGAAATCAGCATGCGGTCCGGCCTAATGCCCGTGGATTGCCGGGCCAGTTCCTTGGCGTGATCGAGCAACTCCCGCGGCAGCATGCAGGTGTCCACGACGGCAATCGCCAGACGCGAGGCGCCATCGTCCAGCACGAGGCAGCGCGCGTGCAAAGGATCGTGCGCGCGGTCAGCCGAGCGCTCGGTAAACATGGCGTTGACGATGACCGGAAATTTCTGCGGGGTGATGTCGATCGCGCATGCTCCCACGCGGAATAGTCCCCGGGAAGAAGCCGCTTGGGACTCGTTCTCGAATAAAAGAACAATCAATGAGATGCTGGCCGCCCACAGGAGAGCGCGTGAAAATCGAACGTTGCCGGGTTCCATAGCCTGAGCTTCTACCATTGCTGATGCTGCTCTGCAATTTTGAAATCAAGAAGTTGACAACCGCCGCAAAGGTGATTCTCTATGGAGCGTTCGCCCAGACATTTTGACAACCGGCTCAATGCGGATGAACCATCTTAACAAAACAGCGGCTGAACTTTCCCAACGCCGCAGGCTAGGCGCGTCCGGGTCAGCCTTTACGCTGATCGAGCTCTTGGTCGTCATTGCCATCATTGCCATCCTCGCCAGTTTGTTATTGCCGGCTTTAGCTCGTTCCAAACAGAAAGCGCTGCAGAGTTACTGTCTGAACAGCATGAAACAAATTGGACTGGCGGTGGGCCTCTACACTCAGGATTACCGTGATCGCATTCCCCTATGCCGGAATTGGGGCAAGGCCTGGGGAAGCGACCATGCCTTGCGCAACGACAATGTCTGGATGCCGGAACTGCTGCAGCCTTACCTTGGGAAAAACACGGCGAAACCGACCAACGCCACCAATTCTAAACTGAACCGGCCCAGTGCGGGCATTTTTACCTGTCCTTCCGGGTTGAAAACGCGCGATCCGGCCGTGGGTTGGCTGGCCGATTTTTATTTTGCAAACGACAGCGTGACCTACGTCTGGAATCACATTTACCTGACGAAGGATCGCTCCGCCTACGAGGTGTCTAAGCCAGTCAGCGGGCGCCCGGACAGCCAGGTTTTCAATCCCAGCAAAGCCACACTAGTCTGGGAAATGCCCTACTGGAATTACCGCTACATGCCCCACAAACTGGGCATGAACCTGGTGCTGGCCGATGGCCATGCCGAACGCGTCAGGGGCAGCCCCAAAGAGGATGATTGGTGGGCCTACCATAGCCGTGATGGCTGGGAGCCGCCATAACGGAGCTTTACGACACGGGATTACAGACAAAATTCCGCCGCGTTGCCACCGCTTAAGCTGGCCACGCACCAGGTGGGGTGGTGGGCGTTCAATTCCTCCAACGAGTATCCGCCGGTGGCGACCGCCAGCATTTTGGCATTGATGGCATTGGCGCAGGCAATGTCCAACGGCGTGTCGCCGATGACCAGAATCTGGTCTCCGCTCAGGTTATCGCGCAAAAGCTGGCTGCCTCGCTGTTGCGCGATGAGGGCCAGTTGGTTCCGGTCTTCGTGATCATCGCCAAAAGCTCCGGACTGAAAATGGTCCCACAAATCGTAATGGCGGAGCTTGATTTCAGCCCCCAGGCGGATGTTTCCGGTGAGCAGTCCGAGCAGCGGCGGTTGCGGCAGCGATTCCAGACGGCCAATGAATTCACGGACGCCGGCGCAAGCCGCGCCCTGACAATGAGAGAGCAGATCGTGCAGCCAGAAAACGTAGGCATCGAAAAAACGGCGGAAATTTTCCGCACTCGCGTCGATGTCATGAGACCCAAAGCATTCTCTAACCAGGGAAGGATCGGTTCGCCCTGCGAAATTCAAACCTCTCGTCGCGTCCGGGACGTTGAATGCGGTCGCAAAGGTGCGTGCAAAGGCTTTCACACCCGCGCCGCCGGTGCGGATCAGGGTGCCGTCGATATCGAAGAGGACCAGTCGGATCATGGCCCAAAGTAAACGGATTCCTGCCTGAAAAACAACGCCAAGTCGCGCAAGTTGTGTTTCACGGCAGCGTCAACAGGGTCCTGGCCGCGTTCATGAGAACGCGACCGAAAGAACTGCGTGAGTTTGAGTTCCACTTGCGAACGTCTTCCGTTTCCGTGCTCTTCGCGCAGTTACCTCTCACAATCTGGAACGGTCAGATTGTTTGGGACGAACGGCGAGCGTGTCACCGATGCCTCAGCACCGTGTATCCGGCGGCGGAGTAACTCCGGGTGAGCGCTTTGGTTATGTATTGCTTTGCCTTCCGCACTGCGCCAGGCAAGCCATGCCCAAGCGCCAGATAGCCCGCAATCGCCGCGGAATAAGTACAGCCGGTGCCGTGGGTGGAGAGACCTTTGACAAACGGCGCGGTCAGCAGCAATTCGGTCTGCCCATCGTAAAAAATGTCGGCCGCCTCGCTCAGCCCGCGCAGGTGGCCGCCTTTGATGAGCGCCGCGCAGCCATAGCGGCTGTGGATCGTCCGGGCGGCAGACCGCATATCTTCGACCGAGCGCAATTCTCTGCCGGAGAGGAGTTCGGCTTCATCAAGGTTGGGTGTGGTCAGAGCCGCCAGGGGCAGCAGTTTTTTCTGCATCGCGTTTACAGCGGCAGGTTTGAGCAGGCGCGCCCCACTCGTCGCCACCATGACGGGATCGACAATGAGCGGCGGATGCCTCTGACCCTTGAAAAACTCTGCTACTACCCGAATGAGTTCGGTGGAGAAAAGCATGCCGGTCTTGACCGCCGCCGGTGGCAGTTCGGCAAATACGGCTGCAATTTGATCCCGCACGATCTCCGCTGTACAGGCTTGGATGCTGCGCACTTCTTTCGGGTTCTGGGCGGTGATGCAAGTGATGGCGCTGGTGCCGTGGACACCCAGCGCTGCGAAGGTTTTCAAATCCGCCTGAATCCCCGCGCCGCCGCCGCTATCGGAGCCGGCAATGGTCAACGCCACCGGCCATGGTTCACGTTTGGACATGGCCGCACTCTATCGCAAAGGAACCGGATTGTCAGTTGTCAGTGCTTATCAGCGATGTGGGTCAGCCGCGGTCCGAAGGAAGGCATTGGCGGCTGGCCGATCATCTGGAGCGAAAGGAGATCGGCGACGGACGACGGACGTTTGGTGAGCACACTTTTGCACTTTGAACTTTGCCCTTGGAACACCATATTCCGCTCATGGACAAAGACCAGGTCGCTGACATTTTGCAGGAAATCGGGGTGATGCTGGAGCTGAAGGGCGAAAACCCTTTCAAGACGCGCGCTTACACGAATGCGGCGCGCACCCTGGAAGGGCTGAGCGAGCCGCTGGAAACATTAATTGCCGAGAATCGCCTCGGCGAGATTAAAGGCATCGGCGAAGCGCTGCAAAAGAAAATCACCGAACTAGTCACCACCGGCAAGCTGGGTTACTACGAAGAACTGAAAGCGTCGTTGCCGGCCGGCCTGCTCAGCTTGCTCCAAATCCCGGGGCTTGGACCCAAAAAGGTCAAGACGCTTTACGAAATACTCGGCGTCACCGGCCTGGAGCAGTTGGAAGAAGTCTGCCGCGCCGGAAAAGTCGCGTTGCTGGACGGATTTGGCGAAAAGACGCAATCGAAAATTCTGGAAGGCATTCAATTCCGGCGCACCTACGCGACCCGGCATCTCTTGAGCCAGGGCCTGGCCGTGGCGGAACCGATCCTGGAAAACCTGCGAAATCATCCCGACGTGATCCGCTGCAGCACGGCCGGCAGCTTGCGCCGGTTCAAGGAAATCATTGGCGACATTGATTTCCTGGTTTCATCCCAGCACCCGGCGCAAGTCATCGACTTTTTCACGCAGCAGCCCGGCATCCTCAGCGTCAGCGCCAAGGGCGAGACCAAAGCCAGCGTGATGCTGGAAGGCGGCATGCAATCGGATTTGCGCGTGGTGAGCGACAAGGAATTTCCCTTTGCTTTGCTGTATTTCACCGGGAGCAAGGAACATAACATCGTCATGCGCCAGCGCGCCATGCAACGGAGCTTGCGGCTCAATGAATACGGCCTGTTTCAATCCAAAGAGGAAACGCGCGATCCGCAATTGCTGGTGCCCTGCGCGACCGAAGAAGAGGTCTTTGCCCAGCTCGACCTAGCCTATATCCCGCCGGAATTGCGTGAGGACCAGGGCGAATTTGCGGCGGCCGAAAAGGACGAGATTCCGCGCCTGCTCGAATGGACCGACCTGCGCGGCTCGCTGCACAACCATTCTAATTGGAGCGACGGCCGCAATACCATCGAGGAGATCGCGGCGCATGCGGAGGAACTCGGCTGTGATTACTGGGCCATCACGGATCATTCCAAATCCTCCTTTCAAGCGAATGGACTGCCGCCCAGCCGCGTGCGAGAACAGGTCAAAGAAGTGCGGCGGATCAACCAGCGATGGGCCGAGCGCGGGAGCGACTTTCGCCTCTTGACGGGGACGGAGGTCGATATCCTGAGCGAAGGCAAACTGGATTTCGACAATGATTTGCTGGCGGAACTGGAGGTGGTGGTGGCCAGCATTCATCAGGGCTTTTCGCAAAATGAAGCGGAAACAACCAAACGCCTGATTCGCGCTGCCGAAAACCGTCATGTCCATACGCTGGGCCATTTGACCGGCCGCCTGCTGTTGGAACGCGAACCCTACAAGGTCAATCAACATGCCGTCATTGACGCCTGTGCGGCGACCGGCACTTGGATCGAGCTCAACGCCAGTCCTTATCGTTTCGACTTGGATTGGCGGCTTTGGTCTTACGCCAAGTCCAAAGGCGTCAAGTGCGTCATCAACTGCGACGCCCATCGGTTGGAACACGCCGGGTTTTTGCGCCTGGGCGCCGGCCTCGCGCGCAAAGGCTGGCTGACCAAGGCGGACGTGATCAACACGCTGCCGCTGCCGACTCTCTTAAAGGAGCTAAAGCGAAAGCGCGAAGGGAAATGATCCAAGGCCAGTCGCTTGGCGACGCCCTATCCTGAAGACCGCGCTTCCGCAGAAAGTTCGAGAGCGGGAGCAGAGAAGGGCTATTCAGCCCGAATCAGGCTATTTCGAGGTCATCACCACGTAGTTGCGCTTGCCTTTGCGTGCGACCTTCACAGCCTACTTTGGCAACGCGCTCTTGAAAATGGCCGCGGTCTTAATCTTCAGCCCGAGCAGCAAGGGCGACGTGAAGGTGGCACCGGCTCCATGAGTGGCGGCGGGGGTCTCCGAATCTTCGCTTAGATAATAAACCTGAACGGTCCTGGCTTCTGGATCGACCAGCCACAGTTCCTGAACGCCAGTGCGGGCGTAGATTTTGCGCTTCGATCCTCTATCGTAACGAACGGTCGCCGGCGAAAAGATTTCCACCACGAAGTCCGGCGCGCCTTCAACGCCGTGATCTGTAACAATAGTCCGCCGTTGATTGGAAATGAAAATTACGTCCGGCTGAAAAACGTTGATGTCGCTCAAGAAAGTGTCGAGCGGCGCGATGAAAACCTCGCCAATCGGATGCTTATCAAGATATGTACGGATTAAGGAAAAGACATTGCCGGCAATGACTTGGTGAGGCGTCGTTGGTGATAGCGACATGACTAGATCTCCTTCGATTACTTGATAGTAGGGCGGTCCCTCACGCATTTCCTGGTAATCGTAACGTGTGACAGGGGGTGCGCTCGTTTTCAGCATGGCAGCATACTAACCTGTGTTGGCTGGGCGGTCAATCAGGGTCAATCACCGGATTTTGTGTCCGCAACATATCATTGCGCCGTCATCACTACGTAGTTGCGCTTGCCTTTGCGCAGCAGCAGATGCTTGCCAAAGAGCAACTCCTTTGAGGTCACACTGCGTTGCACGCTCGTCTCGCGAATGTTGTTCAGGTAAATACCGCCGCCTTCAATGTCATTGCGGGCTTGGCCTTTAGAGGAGGAGAGTCCGGAATGGACCAGCAGATCAACCAGCGGCTTGCCGGTTCCGTCCAGCGGCGTTTTGTCAATTTCCTTGGAAGGCACTTCACCAACCACGTCATTGAAGGTCCCTTCTGAAACGCCCTCCAAGCCGCCGCCAAACAGTATTTCGCTGGCCCGACCGGCATCCGCCGTCGCGCTTTCCCCATGGATCAATGTCGTCATCTCGCGAGCCAGCGCTTGGTGTGCGGCGCGGGCTTCCGGCTTGTCGGCATGTTGCTGAGCCAGCGAGTCGATCTCTTCCCGGCCGAGAAAGGTGAAATACTTCAGGTAAGGAATGACATCGCGGTCGTCGGTCCGAATCCAGAATTGGTAAAACCGATAGACGCTGGTTCTTTTCGGGTCCAGCCAAATGGCGCCGGCCTCCGTCTTCCCGAACTTGGTCCCGTCGGCGTTGGTAATGAGCGGAACGGTGAGACCGAAAACGGCCACGCCGAGCTTCTTGCGGCAGAGATCGATGCCCGCCGTGATGTTGCCCCATTGATCACTGCCGCCGAGTTGCAGCTCGCAATCGTAGTCGCGGCGCAGCACATAAAAATCAAAGGCCTGCAGCAGCATGTAGCTGAATTCGGTGTAGCTGAGGCCCGCCTCGCGGTCTTCCATGCGGGCGCGGACGCTTTCCTTGGCCACCATCATGTTCACGGAAAAATGCTTTCCGATGTCGCGCAGAAAGTCGAGGTAACTGATTGAAGCCGTCCACGAGGCATTATCCGCCAGGCGCGCCGGATTGACGGCCGAATCAAAATCAAGCAGCCGCCCCAATTGCTCCTTCACGCCGGCGATGTTGGCGTCCAAGGCTTCCTTGCTCAGCAACTGGCGTTCGGCCGTCTTGCCGCTTGGATCGCCAATGGAACCGGTCGCTCCTCCTGCAACCTCGATTGGGTGATGACCGGCCAGTTGAAAACGGCGCAGAGCCAGTAGCGGCACCAGATTGCCGACATGCAAGCTGTCGGCGGTTGGGTCAAAGCCGCAGTAGATCGTCATTGGCCTCTCTGCCAAGCGCTTGCGCAGTTCGACGGCATCCGTGCAATCGGCCATCAAGCCGCGCCATGTCAACTCGTCCAAAATGTTCATGAGCAGGCAACGTTATTCGGGTTGGCTCCCGGTGCTCAAGGGAAATTCTTGAAGCCTTGCCTCCAGGCTTGATTGCCTTGAGGATATTTCCCGATTGAACTGTCGCCTTCTCAATCGCCTTCCCCTGCAAAAAGAAGTCGCGCCTTACGGACTTGCCGGCGCATTCGTCCAGCCGACCTGCCACACGCCATATTCATTGAGCGGAACGAAGAGACCGCGATCGACGAAGCCATCCGCCGCCTCCAAACTGAAGTTAAAACAACTTTTCAACTCGCCGATGCCCACCAAGCCGGGCGCGGCTGGATTGGCTGCGTTGAAGAGGCGGACGCGATTGCCGTCCTGGCTGGCCAAGAGATTCCCCCAAGCGCTCAGGCTAGTGGCCGGCGAGTCGAGTTCCAGCGCGCCGAGTTTGGTGAAGCGCCCGGTGTCCATGGACAAGGCCCACGTTTCGAGCTGATGCGGAGTATTGGTGGCGCCGGGTTGTCCGAGAAAAATGGCGGGCGCCTGGACCAGCACCGGCCGCGGCCGCGCATTGGGCAGCGCCATTGCGTCCACCAACGATGCAGCCACGCCATCATAGGCGCTGGCGGCCAGCCACTCGGTTCCCTGTAACTCGCGATTGGTCGTCCAAGAGGGACCGACGGTGTAAAACAAAGCCCCGGCATGCGAGAGGCCGCGCAGCTCACCGGGGATGTTGACCGGCTTGCGCACCGTCGGATACAACGGATCGCTGTAATCCACCACGTCCAGGTAATAACGCTGCATCCATCCGACAATCGGCGTGGCGTTCGTGACCGTGACGTAGGTAATCACGGAATCATGGTTTGTGACGGTCGTGTAATTAGTGAAGGTGACGTATGTGGTCACCACGGTTACGTTCGTCACAATCTCATGATCGGTCACGGCGATGAGATTGGTCAGGGTCAACACATTGGTCAGAGTCAGGAGATTGGTAAATGCGATCTGGTTGCCTTCGCCCAACTGGCCGTAGCGATTGTCTCCCCAAGCGAAGATCTGTCCGTCACTCGTCAGCGCCAGGCTGTGGTCGGCCCCGGCGGCCACGGCAACGCCGTCCGAGAGGCCAAGCACGGGCTGCGGCAGGCTGCTGTCCAGCGGCGTTGCCGCGCCCAACTGTCCGAATTCATTCCGGCCCCAGGCCCAAACGGTGCCATCCGCTTTCAAGGCCAGGCTGTGCGCATCGCCGGCGGCTACGCTCACGACCCGGTCCAAGCCGGGGACGGGCGTTGGATTGACTTGATTGACAGAGGTGCCATCACCCAGTTGACCGAATTGATTCTCGCCCCAGGCCAAAACTTTTCCATTCTGCTGCAAAGCCAAAGAATGATTTTTGCCTGCCGCCAGTGCGCCGATCTCGCTGAGAGTCGAGATCAGCACCGGGGCGGGCCGGCTGTTAGTCGTGCCATCGCCCAATTGGCCAGATTGATTGTCGCCCCAGGCCCAGACGGTGCCGTCGGTTTTCAGCGCCAGGTTGTGGGCCATGCCGGCGGCTATCGCGCTCACATCCGTCAAACCGGACAACAGGACCGGTTGCGCCTGATTCCTGGCCGAGCCGTCGCCCAACTGTCCGGATTGATTGTTGCCCCAGGCCCAAACCGAGCCATCGGAGAGCACAGCAAGGCTATGAAAAGGCCCGGCGAAAATCGACTTCGCAGCGCCCAGACCCTTGCCTTGGACAGGTGAACTGCTGGCGACCTCAGGCCAGGGCGGCAGATTCGGGTCAGTCTCGGGCAGACCATCGCCCAGTTGGCCAAACATATCAGCGCCCCACGCCCAGACCGTGCCGTCGGCTTTCAAGGCCAGGCTGTGAATCGTTCCGGCCGCCACGGCTCTGATGTCATCGAGACCCGAAACGGGTTGGAGGGAAGCGCGGCTGCCGGTGGAGCCGTCGCCCAACTGGCCGAGCCAATTCGCGCCCCACGTCCCTACGCTCCCATCCGGTTTGAGCGCGAGATTGTGATAGCCGCGAGAGGTGATGGCAGCGCCTCCGGCGGTTCCGCCGGCAGGTTCGCCGAGCCACTGTTTGGTGACGACGTAAGTGTAATTGGTGAACGTTCCCACGTTGGTGGTGGTGGTGAAGTTGGTCACCCACGTCGTGCGGATCACCGTGTTCAGATTGGTAACCAAGCTGGACTCCGGCACGCGGACATAATTCGTGCGCGTGACCACGTTGGTCACCACCGTGATGACGTGCTGCGTGGAGACCGAATAATTCGTGCCGACGATTTCGGATTCGTAAGCGAGGTGGCTCAGGTAAAGCAAATCCTCGGCCGCCTGCGGCTTGCTGATAGAAGACCCATTGTTTGTCGTGAAATTGACGTCGGAAACGAATCGAGGCGCGCCGGCATCCTGCACGTTAAAAGCAAAAAGGCGTCCGCGGTTGCCCCCGTAGTACCACGGTGAGCCAATGAAAGGCACGGGCATTACGGGAAACGTGATCAGCCCCGCCTCGCCCGCTGGCACCGCCGCCAGCATCGCCTGGCGCGTGGGTGCCGCCTCAATTGCCGTAACTCCCGCTCCCTCGGCAGAAACCGCTCCTGGAAAGACAGTAACCGGGACCAGTGGCGTTCCTGGTGCCGGTAAAACGACAGGCGGCAGCGGCGGTGGTGGTGGTGGTGGTGGTGGTGGTGGTGGCGGCAGCGGCACCATGAAGTCACTCCGGTACCAAGTCCACGAAACATAACCGCCGCTGGCGCCCCCGGACCAGACCAAGAGGCCGGGCCTCGGCCAGACCGCTTCCAGCGCAACGTTCCAGCCGATGTATCCCACCGCCGCCTCGGCTTGTCCGAGCAACGTGATTTCAGGCAAATTCCGCAAATCAACGACCGAAGTGATGAGCGTTGGCGGGTTGGTCGTTCCGCCGGTGACACTGTTCTCACTGCCGTCAATCGCCAGTCTTGGCGTTGCCGGCCAACCGCCCCTTTGAGCTTGGGCCACGTAGAGATAGCCGTCACGCACCGCGGCGCCAACTATCGGGAAAGAACTTGTCAGGCTGAGCCGTGTGAGGACCTGGGCCGTATTGTCAGCGCGGCTGACGCGCAACGTCGGCCCGACCTGGTTGTTCGCGCTCCCGTGACCCTCGTTCTCCAGTTCAATCAAATAATCCCCTTGCACAAACACGCGATTCACCGTCCAGGCCAATTCCGTCTCCGCCTTCACGATGGGCTGGTCGCGGTCGGCCGCGTCCACGCTCAGCATTTCCCGGCCGGAAATGGAGAGGATGAAATCGCGATGAACCGTCGCCCGGCGCGGCTGGAATTGATGTTCGATTGCGCCCCGCGCCGTCAAGGCATCCGCGCTCAAGTCAATCAACTGGACCCTCGAAGCGTAGCCGTTGGTGGTGTTCCCCTGGTAGGGAACGAGAATCAGCCCGGCTTCCGGCAGAACGCGAAAAGCCTTTTCATCAACGTTCGCCTCGCTCCAGGAATGGTTTTCGCCCAGGAGAACTTTGCTGAGCAAGGCCGGCTGGGCGGAATCCTGAACGTCGAAGAGCGACACCGCCACGCGCCAGCCATTGGTGTTATCGATGCCGATGGCGACCAGGCGGTTTCCGAGCGGCTCGATGTAAGTGGACCAGCCCGGCACCTGCAGCTCGCCGGCAATGCGCGGTTTGGCGGGGTCCGACAAATCCACAATCCACAATGGATCGATGCGGAGGAAGGTGACGATATAGACGCGCCGGCCATCGAAGCGGGTGGCGTGCAGTTGTTCGCCTTCCGCCAGGTCGAGGCTGCCCATTTTCTCCGGAGCAGCGGGATTGGCCAAGGAAAAATTCTCCAGCGTTGTGACCCATCGCCGGCGGTCGTCCCAGCGGTGGGAAATCACGGTCAGGAGGTCACCCTCCAAGTTGATTTTGAATTTATCGTTCACGCGGCCGGCTGCGGTCACTGTGGCCGCCAACTGCATGGCGCCGTTGGGTGAAGTGATGTCGAGGCACCGGATGCTGGATCGCCACCCGCCGGTGGAATCGGTGGAGGCGATGAACAGGAAACGGTCGGTGGCGGCAATCGCATGGGTGGAGCCGGGATACCAGAGTGTCTCGCGGGCCACCGGCGCGGCGGGATTGGCCAGATCGAAGGCCGAAACGAGCGTGCCCCATTCCCAGGAGTTGCCATTGCTTCCAGGGACCGGCCGGTACGATTGAGAAGCGACATAGAGGGCGGTGCCGACCATCCGGCTTTCCTGAATCGAGCCGGGAATGGAGAGGCTGGCTACCAGCTTGGGATCGCCATTGGCAACATCAAGAACTAGCACGCTGCTCTCAGCATTGGCGCTCCAACCGCAGCCTGAGCGCGCCAAGAGCACGACGTGGGTCGATTCAATCAGGTACATTTGCTCGCCCGCCGCCGGCAATGCAAAAGTCCCGCGCACGACCGGCAATTCGGGCTTGCTGATGTCGATGACTTGCAGGCCGCGGTACTGATTGAAGAAATAAAGGGTGTCGCCGCGAATCTTCCAGATATCCGATTCCGCCACTTCACGAGGAGTTGCCACGATTAGGCCACCCTCCCACAAAACATCGGAAGGATTTGTGGCAGGAACCACTGCAACAGGGTCCCACACCGCGAAGGCAAAGTCCAGACCACCGGTCACGTATTGGTTCACCGTGCCAGCCTGCACGCTGAACGAATTGGCTCCACGATAAAAGAAGCTGGGCAAGGCCTCCGTCGCATCGGCCCGGACACGCAAGACTTCAAGTTGGACGGACTGAGGCAGACGGAAAGTAACTTCGCATTCCGCGCCCTCAAGGCGCGCGACCGCGCGCGGTTCCCAAGCCCCGTTTTCCAATCGGTTCCGGGCTTCCAAGGTGACTTTCTTGACTCCCGCGGGCACTTTGACAACGACAACGACGTTGGTGCCTTCAAACTGGATGGAGGTGATGGCTGGCAGCGGCGTTTCGGCCTCCATCGTCCACACCGCAGAAGTGTTGACGAATCCGGAAAGAGTGGTGGAAGCGAGGGGTGAGCCGGCCGCCTGTTGTTGTTCTTCGGCTTTCATGCCCGGTTCGAGGCAAAACAAAGCCATTACCATGGCCAGCCGCCAGCACCGGTTTCTTAAACGATGACTTCGAGTTTTCATAATACGGCAATCCGCCTGGGATTACGAATACCTCAAGAACGTATCTAATACTCCGCTGCCGAACGTATTAAGTCAAGTCCCAGGCACTTTCCCGAGAGCACTTCCCGCTTCCTGCGCAAGCACGATTTCAGATTCCGTTAGCTCTGCTTTTCAAACCAGGCACCCGGCCTTGCCCGATCAAGGACCCGGAGGAGGACGTGGTGGAGGGGGGACTGGAATTGGTACCGTCGCCACTCCATACGAACCGAGAGGCAGCCACACCCCGCGATCCAGCGCACCGTCCGCGTGGGACAAATCGTACCAGACGCAGCCTTGCGGTCCGCCGCTCCCAACCAAGCCGAGCAGAGCCGGCACGGTCGCATTGTACAGCTTAATCTGGTCGGCGGTTTGGACGACGAGGAGGTTTCCAAAGGCCGCCATATTTTGGGCGGCGGACGCGAGTTGCGTCGTGCCGGTCTTGGTGAAACGGCCTGAATCGGGCAAAGTCCAAGTCTCGAGCAGGTGGTTCGTGTTGGTGCTTTCAGCAGGAGCGCCAATAAAGAGAGATGAGCCGAACACTAGCACGGGATGCGGCCAGTTCTTGGACAAAGCCAGCGAATCAACGAGATGCGCTGCCACGCCGTCGTAGGCAGACGCATCCAGCCATTCGGTCCAGTCGGTGGTGGATTTCACGGGATCGTAGTGAACTCCACTGGTGTAGAGCAGAGCGCCGCCATAAGCGATTCCCTTCAGCAACCCTGGAATATTGACCGGCTTCCGAATCGTCGGATTGAGCGGGTCGCTGTAATCGACGACGTCCAAGTAGTACCGCTGCACCCATATTCCGACCGGCGGTTCATTGGTGATGTACTTGCCCGTGGTCTGGTCATAAACCACGGTGCGGGGCAGCGTCTCGTAGCCCGGCGGAACGACCCCTGGCATGAATTCCGACGACTGGTGACTGACATAGACCAATCGATCAGTGGCAAAGGCGCCGCTGAAATTCCACCAATTGTTCGTCGTCAGGTTCACCGCCGACAAGAAGCTTGGCGCCGCCGTGTTGCTGACGTCAAAGGCCAATAATCGTCCGCCATTACCACCCCCATACCAAGGACGCCAAAATCCGCCCGGCGCGATGCGCACCGCATCCGTAGCCTCGGGACCGCCCAATCTCCAGCCCCACCCACCCCAATAACCGCCGCCCCCGCCAGACCAAACCAGGAGGCCCGGTTTGGGCCAGAGAGCTTCCCAGGCAGCATTCCATCCGAGCGCTTCCGTAGCAACGAGGGTCTGACTGGCCACCTCTATTTGCGGAAGACCTCCCAGATTGATCACTGTCAGAATCAAGTTGTTGGCATTCGTCGTTGCTTTGGCGCCATCCTCAAGCACAGCACCTGGCCAGTAGCTCTCCGATCTGCCCTGGGCAATGTAGAAGTAATCGCCCCGCACCGTGGCGCCGATGATCGGCAGGTTGGTCAAAGCCACGCTGGTCAAGACCTTATCCGGCGCCGCCGCCGCAGTCACCCGCAGCGTAGGGCCGGTTACATTGTCCCAACTCGCGCCATTGGCCAGTTCGATCAAATAATCGCCTTTGAGGAATACCCGGTCCACTTGCCAGGCCAGTTCGGTTTTGGATTTGACGACGGGATGATCCCGGTCCGTGGTGTCCACCGTCAGCAATTCCCAACCCGATAGCGAGAGCACGCGATTGCCGTGGGTGGTGGCCCGGCGCGGCTGCAACTGGTGTTCAATCGTGCCGCGAGCCACCAAATTCGTTTCCAGCAAATCAATCAATTGCACTCGCGAGGCGTAACCGTTGGTGGTGTAGCCCTGGTAAGGCACCAATAACAATCCGATTTCCGGCAGGACCCCAAAGGCTTTCTCATCGGTGGTGGCCTCGCTCCAGGAATAATTCTCGCCCATGGGCACACGGCTGAGCAAAGCCGGCTTGGAGGCATCACGAACGTCAAAGAGGGACACGGCCACGCGCCAGCCGTTGGTGTTGTCGATCCCAATCGTCACCAAGCGGTCTCCCCAAGGTTGAATGTAGGTGGACCAGCCGGGCACTTCCACTTCGCCGGCAATGCGCGGGCGCAGCGGGTCCGAAAGGTCCACGATAAACAAGGGATCGATCCGTAAAAACGTGACCACATAAACCCGGTTGCCATCGAATCGAGTCGCGAACAACCGCTCTCCCGGTTTGATGACCAGGCTGCCCAGCTTCTGCGGTGTCGTGGGGTTCTGTAGCGAAAAGGTCTCCAGAGTGGTGCCCCATTGCCGTTGATCGGACCAGGCCTCGGAAATGACCGTGAACAATTCTCCGTCCAGGTTCATCTTAAATTTGTCGGCCACTTGACCGGCGGGCCGGATTGAGCCCAGCGCTTTCATGGTGCCGTCCGGCGCCGATATATCCACGACTCGAATCGTGGAATTCCACCAATTGCCGGCATCGCGAATCGCGACAAACAAGAATCGGTCCGTAGCCGTCACCACATTGCCGTAGCCGGGATACCAGAGGGTTTCTCGGACCACAGGCGCGGCAGGATTTGCCAGGTCGAAGGCCGAAACAACCGTTCCCCATTCCCAGGAGGCGGCGTATTTCGGATCGTCACTGTTGACGGGGCGATACGTTTCCGAGGCCACATACAGCGCCGTGCCCACCATGCGACTTTCCTGGATGCCCCCGGCGACGGGCAGATGCGCCATCACGTGCGGGCTTGGGCCGGCGGTACTGACGATCAAGACCTCGTTTTCGCTGGTGCTCCACCCACAGCCACGGGAGAGCAACACGACCTGGTTCGGACCCAGCAGATACATTTGCTCGCCGGCGGCAGGCAAACTCAAGGTTCCGCGCACGACCGGCGCATCCGGATTGGCGATGTCGATGACCTGCAAACCGCGATATTGATTGAAGAAATAGAGAGTGTTCCCGTCGATCTTCCAAATGTCCGATTCCACCACGGCTCGAGTGGCGCCCTCATTTCCTTTCGCGGCATCGGGCGCTGGCGCAGGCGGAACACCGGCAAAGACGTCGCGCACGTTCGGGCCAGCGGCGCTCGTTGGTTCGCCGGCAAATGAACTGGTTCCGCGATAGAAAAAGCCGGGCAACGATTCGTTTGCCTCAGCCTTGACACGGATGAGCTCGAGATTTGCCGACTTGGGCAAACGAACCTCGATTTCACGTTCTGCGCCGTCCAGCCGTTGGACGAGGCGAGGTTCCCATGCCCCCTCCGGCAGCCGCGAGCGGCTTTCGAGAGTGATCACCTTGAGGCCCTCGGGCACCTGGATAGTGACCACCACATTGCTGCCTTCGATTTGAATCGAGGTGATGACGGGTTTCGTCGCGGTTGAAGCCGTGGCGGCAGTGCTCAACAATAGGCACGCCATGAGCAGTCCCCAACGTGCGATTCGAGAGACAAAAGGATCGTGTTTCATAAACTAACTCCGTGTCTCAATTGAGACCTAGCCAATATCCCATAAATCCCGGGAATCGCAAAACGAATGTTCTTCCTTTATTGGCAAAGGTTTATCTTAATTTGCCCCAACGATACTTTTTGAAAAACCTGGAAGCGCTGGCCAGCCGCATGCGCCTTTGCTACCTCTCGATTTTCCTGACCCCATCTTCTTGACCAGAGAGAATCAGGTCGTTTCCTGCGGAATGCGCATGCTGTAGAAGGAGCGATACACGAAAACCAATGCGATCAGAAAGAAGACCGTGCCAATCAGCACTTTGAGGTCCTTGTTTTGCATCGTGACCGCGATTTCCACCGCCAGCAAGCCAAAGAGCGTGGTAAACTTGATGACCGGGTTCAACGCCACCGACGAGGTGTCTTTGAACGGATCGCCGACGGTGTCGCCCACCACGGAGGCGGCATGCAGGTCGGTGCCCTTTTGGCGGAGGTCCACTTCCACAATTTTCTTGGCGTTGTCCCAGGCGCCGCCGGCGTTGGCCATGAAGATCGCCTGGAACAGCCCGAAGAACGCAATGCCAATCAGGTAGCCGATGAAGAAATAGGGATTGAAAAAAGGCAGCGCCAGCGCGAAGCAGAAGATCACGAT
>CAYIIH010000151.1:0-10034 GCA_964363225.1 uncultured Verrucomicrobiota bacterium
GAGTGCCTCCCCTGCTGGCTTGTCGGCCCCGGAACGCTTCATGCATTGGCGCTGAATGGGGGGTTGTTCAGCAGAATCAATATTGACATGTTTTTGTTTGCTGGGATAGTCGGTTAGATGCTGCGAAAGCTGCGACTGGAATATGAAGAGGCGGTTTACTATGTAATGAATCGTGGGGATCGGCGCGAAGACATCTTCCTGGATGAGGAGGACCGGATGCGGTTCCTGGACACGTTGAGCCAAGCTTGCTCACGAACGGATTGGCAGGTGCATGCCTACTGCCTGATGCGCAACCATTTCCATTTTGTGGTCGAGACGCCGCAGCCCAATTTGAAAAGGGGTTACAGGAAGCAAGGCGCAGGCAGCGTTCCGTCCACCTTCATGCCGGCGTGGTCTCGGGATTCTTGAGAGCGCCGCCACTACGCGCCAGATGGTCTCCGCGTGTCGGCTCCACAGCCGGGCTGGGATGGTGTGAAGGCGAGGAACCGGGGGGTGAAACGGCGCGCAACCTGGCGATGATCGGCGGCAAGTGCTGGAGGAGATAATCCACCTCTTCATCCGTATTGTAGATGCCCAGGCTGAAACGGATGCAACTGCGCGCCCGGGAGGAGCTGATCCCCATGGCCGTCAAAACGTGCGACGGCTCGAGCGACCCGGTGGTGCAAGCCGACCCGCTCGAAGCGCAGATTCCAGCTTTGTCCAGCAGCAACAAGATCGCTTCCGCCTCCGCTGAGTCAAAGGCAATGTTGGACGTGTTCGGAAGACGCGGTTCTTTGGCACCGTTGCGCATCGTCTTCGGAATGGTGCGCAAGAGGGTCGTTTCCATGCGGTCACGCAAGCCGCGAACCCGCGTGTTTTCTTCCGGCAAATGCGCCATCGCCAATTCCGCCGCGCACCCAAACCCCACGATGAAGGCCACATTCTCGGTCCCGCCGCGCCGGCCCCGCTCCTGGTGGCCGCCGATGACATAAGGCTGGAATCGGGTCCGGCGCTTCACGTAGAGCAGTCCGATGCCTTTCGGCGCGTGCAGCTTGTGAGCCGACAACGATAGGAAATCGACGTCCAGCGCCTTCACATCGATGGCCAGTTTGCCTGGAGTTTGGACCGCATCGGTGTGAAAAAGCACTCCTTTGCTGTGACAGATTGCGGCCACCTCCTCGATGGGGAAAAGCACGCCGGTTTCGTTATTCGCCCACATAACCGAGACGAGGGCCGTGTCCGGCCGAATGGATTTCTCAAGCAAATGCAAATCCAGCGATCCGTCCGATTCCACCGGCAGGAAAGTGGCATCGAATCCTTGCTTTTGCAGAAACTGGCAGAAATTGATGTTGGCTGAATGTTCAACGGCCGTGGTGACGATGTGGCGCTTGCCGGGATGCGTCACCAATGCGCTGTGCAAAGCGGCATTGTTGCTCTCCGTGCCGCAACTGGTGAACACGATTTCCTTCGGGTCCGCATTGATCAACGCCGCCACTTTGGCTCGCGCTTCTTCCACGTGTTTGGCTACCTGATGTCCAAAGCCATAAGCGCTGGACGGATTTCCCCAAAAGTCCGCAAAAAAAGGCGCCATGGCCTCTATCACGTCCGGGGCGACGCGGGTCGTGGCGTTATTGTCAAAATAATGTATTTTTCGTTGGGTCATTGGTCGACCGTTATTAGAATCGGCCTTGTTTAGGTTGCCGTCAGTCTAAACTCGAGGTCTCAAAGCGCAAGAGTTCATTTGACAGGGGCCGAGCTCAAAGTTCAGCAAAAGAGCATTGACAAAAGAACCGCAGCGGATTAACGTCAATATCATTACTGGTTTACTTATGATTACAACAAATGCACCGGCTAAGTTGACGCGGAACGAGGGGTTGAAAGAGGCCAGCCCTCATTTGGCGGGGACTATTGCACAGACCTTGGCTGATGCAAAGACCGACCGGTTTACCGATGATGACTATGAGTTCCTAAAGTTTCACGGAGTTTACCAGCAGGATGACCGGGACAAGCGCAAGATTGCCAAGCATTACATTTTCATGGTGCGCACCAAGTTGCCCGCCGGAGTGTTGGCAGCGCCGCAATATCTTATGTGCGATCGTCTGGCAAACCAATTTGGCAACAACACTTTGCGCATCACCACTCGCCAGGGTTTTCAATTTCATGGGATCATCAAGACGAATCTTCGGCAGACGATCAAACAGTTGAACGAAGGGTTGATCACGACCATAGCAGCTTGTGGAGATGTCGAGCGAAATGTCATGGCACCGCCTACTCCGGCAACCAGTCCGCTGGTGGAGCAGGTCATTGAGGAGGCTAAGCGGCTTGCCACAGCGCTTTCGCCAGCGACCATGGCCTACCACAAAATATGGATCGAGGGACAGGAATTGGACCTGAACGATGAAGCCAGCAAGAGCTTTGTTGATCCGCTTTATGGAAAAACGTACTTGCCGCGCAAATTCAAGACGGCTTTCGCTATTCCGCCACTGAATGACATCGATATTCTTACCAACGATTTGGGATTTGTTGCGATCATAGAAGGCGATAAGCTGCTGGGGTTCAACCTCTTGGCAGGAGGAGGCTTGGGCATGTCGCATGGCAACGCGCAGACGTTTCCGCGCTTGGCCGATATCATTGGGTTTCTGTCACCGGAAAACGTGGGTGCCGCAGCCAAGGCTGTCCTGGCTGTTCACCGGGACTTTGGCGATCGCACCAATCGCAAACATGCCCGGTTGAAGTACGTTTTGCAGGAGCACGGGGTGGATTGGTTCCGCTCGGAAGTCGAACAAAGAATGGGCATGAAACTGGAGCCGGCGCGTCCATTCCGGTTTACGAAGCAGGGCGACCTGCTGGGCTGGCACCGGCAAATCAACGGCCAGTATTTCCTGGGACTTTTCGTGGAAAACGGCCGCATCAAAGACGTTGATGGCTATCAGCTCATGACAGGATTGCGAAGGGTCATTGAACAATTCCAGCCGGAAATTCGCCTCACGGCTTCGCAGAATCTTCTGTTGGTCAACGTGCGCTCCGATCAGCGTGAAGCTGTCACCCGGTTGCTGAGCGAACACGGCGTATCGGTGGACAATCCTTTCTCGGCGACGCGCTTGGCGTCCATGGCGTGCCCGGCGCTGCCCACCTGTGGATTGTCCCTGGCCGAGTCCGAGCGCGTCATGCCGTCCGTGATGACGCGAATTGAGAAGCTCCTGGAGGAAGCCGGCCTGAAGGACCTGGAGATTGTCGTGCGCATGACCGGTTGTCCCAATGGTTGTGCGAGACCATACATGGCCGAGATCGGTTTTGTCGGCAAAGCGCCGAACAAATATCAGCTTTATCTGGGAGGCAATGAAGCCAGCACACGATTAAACTGGGTTTACAGAGACGTGGTGAAAAACGAGGATTTTGAGGCTGAGCTGCGTCCGCTCTTCTCTCGTTACGCCCGGGAACGCCTGTCGGGCGAGCGTTTCGGAGATTTTTGTGATCGCGTGATCTTGAAGGAGTTGGCCACAGGATAATACCGCTGTGACGATGGAAGACACTTTCCTGTCTGGCAAGCATCGCTGCGAGCAAGACGGTCTCTCGTCTGCACCATAGAATTCATGCTGACATCCACTGAAATTCAATCGCACGACCAGCGTTTTAACCAGATGCCGGCCGAAGAAATTTTGGCGTGGGCCTGGGAACGGTTCGGCACGCGCGCGGCCATTGGCACGAGCTTTCAAGGAGCGGGCCTGGTGATGATCCACCTGGCCAGGCAGAATGGACTTGGTTTTCCTCTGTTCACGCTGAACACGGGGCTGCTCTTTAGCGAAACACTCGCCCTGAAAAAGCGCCTGGAAGACTTCTTCGGTTGCCAGATCGAAGAACTGGAACCCGGCCTGACGGTGGACCAGCAAGCCGCGGTTCACGGCCCGGAACTGTGGAAGCGCGATCCCGATCTTTGCTGCACGCTGCGCAAGGTCCTGCCCCTGCAAAACCGGCTGGCCGACCTGGACTGCTGGATCACCGGCTTGCGCCGCCAGCAATCCGAAACGCGCGCCCACATTGGGATCGTGGAAGTCTATGTCTTTGATCAAGCATCCGGGCGCGAGATTGTGAAGCTGAATCCGATGGCCAATTGGTCGCGCGAGGCCGTATGGCAGCACCTCCGCGAGCACAAGATTCCTTACAACCCGTTGCAGGACCAGGGGTACCGTTCCATCGGTTGCCGGCCCTGCACCCGCAAGACCGCCGAGGGCGACAACGAACGCGCCGGCCGATGGACTGGCTTCATCAAGACCGAGTGCGGCATCCACACGTTTATGACCAAGAAAGGCGACCCCAAGGTCTGATTGAATTTCGCATTCCGCATTCTACATTCCGCAATCTGAACATGGACTATCTCAGCAAACTCGAAAATCAAAGCATTTACATCATGCGCGAGGCCTTCAACAAATTTGAACACCTCGCCATGCTCTGGAGCATCGGCAAAGACTCGACCGTGCTTCTCTGGCTGGCTCGAAAAGCCTTTTTTGGCCATGTGCCCTTTCCTCTCGTGCATGTGGACACCACTTTCAAGATTCCGTCCATGATCGAGTACCGCGACCGCTTGGTGCGGGAATGGAAGCTCGAACTGGTGGTCGGCAAGAATGAAGACGTGCTGCAAAAGGGCGTGACCTTTCCCAACGGCAAAGCCACCCGCGTGGAATGCTGCGGCACACTGAAAAAGGACGCGCTCAAGCAAGTCCTGGAAAAACATCATTTTACAGGCGTGATCGTCGGCGTGCGCCGCGACGAAGAACCGACCCGGGCCAAGGAACGTTATTTCAGTCCCCGCGACAAAAACATGGAATGGAACGTCGAGGACCAGCCGCCGGAGCTCTGGGACCAGTTCAAAACCGATTTCGACAAGGGCACGCATATCCGCATTCACCCGCTGTTGCACTGGACCGAATTGAATATATGGGAGTACATCGAGCGTGAGAATATCCCGGTTATTCCACTTTATTTCACCAATGGGAAGGGAGAGCGTTACCGCAGCATCGGTTGCGCTCCCTGCACGTCCCCGATCAAGTCCAACGCCAAAACCGTACGCGAAATCATCGAGGAACTCCGCCATACCAAGACCAGTGAGCGCTCCGGTCGCGCCCAGGATAAAGAGAGTGAGGATGCCTTTGAGAAATTGAGGCGGGACGGATACATGTAGGCTGCGGACTTGACATCACATATTGACAGCATACATTGCAGCCACAAATGACATCAAAAACAATTACATTAAGGTTGCCACATGAATTGTATGTCACTGCGGTCGATCTCGCGCAACGCCGTAAAACAAGCCTAAATCGTTTAATACAAGAAGGTTTGGAATTATTACGAAAGGCGGAAGAGGATGCCAAGCTTTATGATTCGTTCACCATGATTGGCAGTGATAGCGAGAGCAGCGATGTCAGTTTTGCCGCTCCTGATCAGTCGGAGATTGTCCTGAATGAACGCACCTAACCCAAAGCGTGGCCAAATCTGGCTGGTGGACTGGTCACCCGGGCGCGGTTCCGAGCAACTGGGCAAGCGCCCTGCTTTGGTCATTCAAACTGACGCGGCCAACTCCAATCTGCACTATCCCAATACCATCGTTCTGACCGTGAGCACCAAAGGCCATCCGGTTCCCACTCACGTAGAGATAACTCCCAGCCCTGCCAACGGCTTGAGCGAAATCAGCTATGTGAAGTGCGAGCAAATTCTCACTGTCAGCAAACACCGGCTGGAACACCTTTATGGTTCACTCTCAAAAGTAGAGATGGACCGGGTGGAAACTGCTGTTCGAAAGGTGCTGGTCTTGTGAAAAACGACGGAGCTTCACATTGCTGGGCTTTGATCACTCAAAATGCAGGAGAAACGAAGATGCCTTTGAGGAATTGCGGCGGGACGGATACATGTAGGCGGCGGCCCGGACAAACCAACCTTGTAACCGGACACAGGTGTGAGTAACGTTTTGTCATGACAATCGAGCTTTCTGATTTGGACACCATTAAAGACACCGCCCTGAAGAGGTTTGAGGAGCGAGTCGCCAAAGCCAATCCGGCCAACCCGGAAGAGATTGAGCGCGAAGCGGCTCGTCTTGAATCGCAACTGGAGCAGCTTTACTCTTTCACGGCCCTGATGGCCCGCCGCGAACCGGACATAGCCAAGACGGCAGAGTTGTGGACGCGCTTGGTCAGAATCTGTGACCTTTTCGCTGGACGCGTTTTTCAGTTTTCACAACAGCACGCTCTGGGTACGACCGCCTACGACAACATCCTGGACATTCGTAGTGCCGCCGAGGAATTGAGGGCGCTGCACTGCCCATGATTGACCTCGTCGAGATCGCAAAACTAGCCGAGCTTTACGACCGCTATGCCAACGCCATTGAACGCCTCGCGCCTGACCGGCTCCAAGCACGCCGTCAGTTCTTCTCTCGACTGGAAGCGCTTTATCAGCAGGAAGGCGCAGGCGCAGACTTTGAAACGTTTCGTTTCGAGACGGTCAAGCGGTGCAAAGCCTATTTGATGAAAAACTAGAAGCTGTGAACCCGCCCAACGAACAGGCCGACGAGCAATTCCGCGACCAATGCCGCCGTCAGATGAGCCGCCCCTTGGAGCAGCGCATCAAGTATGGCTTTTGCCGCATGTACAAGCCGGTGCTGGATGATGCCCCTTGGCGTGCGTTCAACACGATGGCGGAATACCGCGCCTGGTGTGAAGCCAACCTGCCGGATTATCTTGGCTTCAAACGCCCTGCTAAATGAGTCCGCGCCCGCAGTTCCATCCGGCCCAAGCGGTAGAGATTGCCCGTGCCTTCGAGCAAGAGGGTGTGGATTATCTCTTCATCGGCAAGAGCGCCGCCATTCTGCTCGGCTACCCTGGCACCACACAAGATATGCACGTGTTCCCCGCGCGCTCTGCGGAAAACGGCCGGCGGATCGTGGCTGCGCTGCGAAAGATCGGCTTCGATGTGGACGCCTCCCTCGAACAACAGGTCGTTGCAGGCAAAGACTTTGTGCAGATAAAGACAGGCCCTTTCGACCTGGATTTGGTTTTCGCGCCCGACGGCATTTCCAGCTTCGACGAAGCCAAGGCGCGCGGCATTGTCGTGGAAGAATTTCGCGTCGCCAACCTGCGTGACATCATTGCCAGCAAACGTGCCAGCGGTCGGCAAAGGGACATGATGGATCTGCCGCTGCTCGAAAGCTTCCGCGCAGAATACGAAAAGCAACATCCACAAGCACGCAAATCGTCCGCAGAACTCGCCACCGAACACCCCGCGGCCTGATCTCTGATCCATGACCTCCCAGCCCCAATCCGCAATCCGCAATCCGCAATCCGCAATCTCGATGGCCCCCGCTGAACAACTGAAAATCGTTATCGTCGGCCACGTCGATCATGGCAAGTCCACCTTTGTCGGCCGTTTGTTCCACGACACCGGCTCGCTCCCGGATGGCAAACTGGAGCAACTGCAGAAAATCGCCGAGCGCCGCGGCATTCCCTTTGAATGGGCCAACCTCATGGACGCTCTCCAATCCGAGCGCGATCAGAACATCACCATCGACACCGCGCAAATCTGGTTTCAGACCGCGAAACGGCAGTACGTTATCATCGATGCGCCGGGCCATAAAGAATTCCTGAAGAACATGGTCACCGGCGCCGCCAATGCCGAAGCGGCCTTGCTCCTCATCGATGCCAACGAAGGCGTGCAGGAAAATTCGCGGCGCCACGGCTATTTGCTCCACCTGCTGGGCATCCGCCAGATTGCCGTCCTGGTGAACAAAATGGATTTGCAGCAGTATTCCCAGGAACGATTCCAGCAGATCGAAAGAGAATACCGCGCTTTTCTCCAGACCATTGGCCTCGAGCCAAAGCGGTTTATCCCCATGGCCGCCCGGCAGGGGGACAACATTGCCTCGCTCAGCTCCAACATGCCCTGGTGGCAGGGACCGACCGTGCTGGAAATGCTCGATGAATTCCAGGTCGCCGCGCTGCCCAGCCACCAGCCGATGCGCTTTCCCGTTCAGGATGTTTATCGCTTCGATGAACGCCGGATTTTTGCCGGCCGCGTGGAATCGGGGACCCTGAAAGCCGGGGATCGTCTCCTGTTCAGCCCCGGCAACAAAACCAGCACGATCAAAACCGTCGAACGCTGGAACGCGCCTTCGCGGAACTTTGCCACCGCCGGGGAATCGGTCGGCATCACCCTCACGGAACAGATTTTCGTCGAGCGCGGCGCCATTGCCGCCTTGGAAACAGCGCCTCCCTACGAGTTGACACGGTTCAAAGCCCGGCTCTTCTGGCTGGGGCGCACCCCTTTCCGCAAAGGCAAAATCTACAAGCTCAAACTCGCCACCCAGGAAGTCGAATGCGATATCGACGTCATTGAGCGTGTGATCGATTCGTCCACGCTGGAAACGGTCTCTCGCAAGGAAAAGGAGATTTTTGTGGGCCGTAACGAGGTGGCCGAGTTGTTCCTGCGCACCAAGCGGCCGGTGGCTTTTGACGCCCATTCTGAAATCGTGGCCACGGGACGATTTGTGATTGTGGATGGCTTTGAAGTCACAGGCGGCGGTATCGTCGTGCCGGATAATTATCCGCGACGCACCTCGGATTCCCTGCACCGGAGCGACAACATTTATTGGAGCCACGGCAAAGTCACCGCCGAACAGCGTGCGCGACGCCATGGGCATCCGGGTTGCGTGGTCTGGCTGACCGGCCTTTCCGGCTCGGGCAAAACAACCCTTGCCACCGAACTGGAGCGGGAGCTGTTCAACATGGGCAAGCACGCTTATGTGCTCGACGGCGACAACGTTCGCCATGGCCTTTGCTCGGACCTGGCCTTTTCTCCGCATGATCGCCAGGAGAACATCCGCCGCGTGGGTGAAGTGGCCAAGCTCTTCGCCGATGCCGGGATCATCTGCATCACCGCGTTCATTTCTCCCTACCGGTCTGACCGCGAACTGGTGCGCAACATGGTTCTCGACGGCCAATTCGTTGAGGTGTATGTGAACGCCCCGATTGAGGTGTGCGAGCAGCGCGATCCAAAAGGTCTTTACGCCAAAGCCCGCGCCAACGAAATCAAGGAATTCACTGGCGTTTCCGCTCCTTACGAACCGCCGCCGCAGCCGGAAATGGAACTGCACACCGACCGGACCAGCGTCGCCGAATCCGTGGCCAGGATTCTCGAGTACCTCCACCTCGGCGGCGAAGACATGGCCATTTCGATTTAATTCGAACATCCTCGTGGCGGCGGGGAGCTTGCGCCGGCGGCTTTGGCTGCGGCTGCTGCGCCGGACGGGTCCGTGCTCAAGTTTGCTGCTGTGGCTGATCTCAGGTGAGCGGTTGTTCACCCGGCGAGCGCGAACAGCGGCGCCGGACCGCTTTCACAAATGCGCGGTCCGCGCGTGCGGAGATCATTTCCAGGGGAGAGTAGCCCCGCCGACAGGCCAGAAGAACCAGGAACGCGAGCAAAGCTGCCGTGACCACAAAGTTGGGCCAGGCATCAAGCGCCCACTGACCGTTCCAGGTCCACTGCCAGGCGTTGGAAAAGGGGAGCAAATACGGGATGGGCCACTGTTCTCCATCCGGCCCGCGCGCGCCCACCACATCGCCCAACAGATGCAGATGAAAACTGACACAAACCAGCGCGGCGGTTTGCCATCGCTGCCTCGCCAGACCGAAGGCAATTCCGGTGACCAGCAGACAAGAGCCCAGATTATGGCCGAGCACATGGTGGTACTCGGACCACCAAGGCAGCGGATGCGACGAGTGGCGCGTCAGCACTTCAGCCAGCAAACCCACACCATCGATATCGGGAATGACGCCTGCCACGGCCACCAACGCTCGTTCCCGGCGGCTCAAATCACCGGCGTTGGCCACGGTCCAGCCAATCAGAAAATGGGTGATGGGACTCATCAATGCTTCCATGATTAAGAATGGCCGTGGATGACAGTCAAGGACGGAAATTTATGGCTCGCAAATCCAGGATTTTTGGCTATTTTACCCGGCACGTTCGCTTAATAAAACTACAATTAGTGCAGTTCACGACTTGATATTCCTGAC
>CAYIIH010000151.1:10044-11729 GCA_964363225.1 uncultured Verrucomicrobiota bacterium
CCGTTTTTCCACCGGGTTTTAAAACAAAACACCCCCCAAAGCGGGTTTAAAACCCGGCGCTCCGGACGCGATTCCAGTGCGGAAAGGCTTTCTTAAATCCGCCCTGAGATTTATGGCTGTCGGAAATTTATGGCTTGCAAATCCAAGATTCTTGACTATTTACCCGGCACGTTCGCTTAATAAAATTACAATTATACAGTTCCCAACTTGACATTCATGATCATGCTTTTGTCGAACCTTGCCCAAGCGGCGCGCAGAATATTGGGTGATTTGGCCAGTTTCTCAGGAGCGCTTGCGCTTTTGTCTGCCATCACAACCGGCGCCTCAATCCTTCCGACTTCGCGCTCCGGTCCTGTTCCCACGGCCCCGCCGCCGGCGGCACCGCCGGAAGTCAGGAACTTGCAGGATGAGCCATGGTCGTTTCGCCAAGCGGCGGCCGGTCCGGCTCTTTATTCCATCGGCGATCCCACCGACGAAGAGCAACTCTATCTGGAATACATCAACCGGGCCAGAGCGAATCCAGCGGCAGAAGGCCAGCGCCTCCGGCAGACGGACGATCTGCAGGTGCAGCACGCCTACGAATTCTTTTTTGTCGATCTCGATCTGATGGTGTCTCAGTTCAGCGCTCTGGCACCCGCGCCGCCGCTTTCCATGAACGCTAAGTTGCTGGCTGCGGCGCGGCTGCACAGCCAGGACATGCTGTCCATGGCTCGCCAGCAGCACGTTGGGAGCGACCTCAGCACTATTGGCAGCCGCGCGACGGCTCAAGACTATAAGTGGACCACAATTGCTGAAAACATTTATGCCAACAGCGAGTCGGTCTGGCAGGGCCACGCCGGTTTTCAGGTGGACTGGGGAATCACCAACAGCACCGGAACCAATGCCGTTGGCGGGATGCAAAATCCGCCGGGTCACCGCCTGAATATTCACAGCGCGGCCTACCGCGAAGCCGGGATTGGCGTCATCAACGGCCAGAACACCGTCAGCGGCAACAAGGTCGGCCCTCAATTGGTCACGCAGGATTTTGCGACGGAGCGCAATTCCAGCCCGTTCGTGACCGGTGTTGCCTATTATGATCTCAATGGAAATGATTTCTACGATCTCGGCGAAGGTGTGGGGGGCGTGACGGTCACCATCCCCGGCGCCAGCTTTTTTGCGGTGACTGGCCATTCGGGCGGCTATTCCGTGCCGGTACCCGGCAACGGTGTCTATACGGTAACGTTTTCCGCCCCGGGTCTCTCGACGCTGGAACGTACGATCACCATCACGAACTTGAACAATGCCAAGGCGGACTTTTCACCGGCCTACAGCCCACCCACGATTTCCGGACCTGACGTGGCCACCACCGGCCAGAATAACACCTACAGCTTCACTGCGGTCGGCGCAGCCACAAGTTACGAATGGCGACAAACGGAGCGGATCGTTTCCACCATTGAAGGCGCCGAAACCGGCTTGGCCAGGGTCACGGCGGTGACTTCACCCGGCTACAACGTCATTGCGAACGATGTCAAAGCTGCCGGAAACAGCTCTTTCCATCTGGCGCATGCGGAGGCAAAGCCTCAGTTGCTTACGCTGAACCGGATTTTCCTGCTGACCGCGGCCAGCAAACTGGAATTCCAAAGTCGCCTGGGCTGGGCCGCGCCCGATCAAGTCGCCCGAGCTCAAATCTCTCTGGATGACGGCAA
>CAYIIH010000151.1:11829-18265 GCA_964363225.1 uncultured Verrucomicrobiota bacterium
AACTTCGCTCCAGCCAGCCCGGGCAGCTTCGCCCTGCAAGTGCGAGCCAAAGTCTCAAACCGCTTCCTGAATTGGGGACCCATCCGGCTGATCAGCGCGCGCGAGGGCACGCCCACTCCGCCGGTGGTGACCATCACCGCCATCCAAGCCTTGCCCAACAATCAGGTGCAACTGGACTTCGAGCTGACCGCCGGAACCGCGGCTGGCTTCACGCTGGAGACATCCCCGGCTCTGCCCGGAACGTGGTCGGCAGACAACGCCGCTTCCATTCAAACCGTGAGTCCGAACAAGTTCAGCGTCGTCCGGCCGGATGGGGGTGCAGCGCAACGGTTCTACAGGATGAGGGTCAATTAGAAGGTTGAAAAGCCCCGGAGAATGGCCTGTGGCTCCCGCGTCCCTGTCATTTAGCCATTCCGGCATTTCATGGAGTGGCTGCTTTCTTGAGCAACGCCAGGAATTCCACCAAGTTCTGTGTGGACATCGCAAACTGCAAGCCGGCCGGCAGGAGGGATGTCTTCAAGTTGCTCGCGCTACACGATAGCGTTCTTCCTGTAACGAGCGGTGATGCTCGGCCGGGCTTTGACCTCGATGTATGGCTGGCTCTGATTGGCGGGCTTGAAATGCTATGGACCCCAACGAACCGCAGTCTAGGAGCCCTTGCCCAAATCCGGTGCTCCAAGAGGTCCAAACTCCAGGCGCCGACTCACGTCGGCGGCTACGCGAAGAGCGCCGCTGAACAACGCGGAGAGGAGCCACCGGCGCTCTTCCGAGGCGCCGCTGCGAAAGAACAGAAGCGACCTGTTTCCAACGCGGCACACCTCAGCCGCCTCGTCTGCGGGAGTGACAATCCGTTCCTGGCAAGCTATACCTCCGGCATGAAACATTTCCTGACCTGTCTGGGCCTGGCCCTCTGCTGGCTGCAGAGCGCGTCCGCTGCGTCCTACCCCGACCGCTTCGTGTGGGTCTTCGGGTGGGGCTTGGGCAAGGACAGCGATGTCGCGGAAATCTCCCGACTGCTCGACACCGCCGCCCAACACGGCCTCAACGGCGCGATGGTGTCGTTCGGACTCGATACCCTCTGCCAGAAAACGCCGGACTACTGGCGCCGCCTTGACGAGGTGAAGCAGGCGGGCGAACGCAACAAGATCGAACTCATCCCCGCCGTGTTTTCCGTCGGCTACGGCGGGTCCGCGCTGGCGCACGACCGCAATCTGGCCGAAGGCGTGCCGGTCGAGGATGCGGTGTTTGCGGTGACGGGCCGCGAGGCGCGGTTGGTGCCGGATGAAGCCGCACGGCTGGCCAACGGCGGCTTCGAGGAGTTCACTGAAAACAAGTTCAAGAGTTTCAACTTCCACGATCAACCGGGCGAAATCAGCTTTGCGGACACACGGGTGAAGCACGGCGGGCAGGCGTCACTGCGGCTGGAGAACTTCACCGCCAACCAGCATGGGCACGGCCGCGTGATGCAGGAGGTCCGCGTGCGCCCGCATCGTGCCTACCGCATAAGCCTCTGGGTGAAGACGGAAGCGCTCCAGCCGGCCAGCGCGTGTCAAGTCTCCGTGCTGGCGAAGGATCGCTCGCTGGCCCCGCGCACCTTCAAGCTGCCCTCCACGGGCGACTGGCAGAAGCTCGTCATGATTTTCAACAGCCTCGGTTTCGACTCCGTGCGGCTCTACGCCGGCCTCTGGGGCGGCCAGTCGGGCCAGGTCTGGCTCGACGACTGGACCCTCGAGGAGGTCGGACCGTTGAACACGCTGCGCCGGCCCGGCACGCCGGTCACCGTGCGCAGCGACGACGGCGCGACGACTTACGCCGAAGACCGGGATTACGCGCCGCTCACGGACCCGGACTACAGCCCTTCTCGTGTGGACCGCGCCACGCCGCCGCTGAAGCTGCTGCCGGGCGGCGGCATCAAGGATGGCCAGCGCCTCCGGGTGAGCTGGTATCACCCGATGGTCGTCCGCGATTCGCAAATCACGGTCTGCATGGCCGAGCCGGCGCTCTACGACATCTTCGAGCACGAAGCGAAGCTGCTGGCCGAGCGTTTGCGCCCGCGCCGCGTGATGTTGAACATGGACGAAATCCGCCTGGGCGGCACCTGCCGGGCGTGTCGCGGCCGGAACATGGGCGAACTGCTGGGCGAGTGCATCACCCGGCAGACGCAGGCCATCCGCCGGCATATTCCGAACGCGGAGATATTGATCTGGAGCGACATGCTCGATCCGAACCACAACGCGCACGGCGATTACTACCTGGTGGACGGCGACTACGCCGGCTCTTGGCAGCACATTCCCAAAGACCTGACCATCGCCGTTTGGGGCGGCCGGCCGCGCGAGAAGAGCCTGCGCTTCTTCGCCGGCGAAGGCTTTCGCACGCTGGTCGCCTGCTACTACGATGCGGACGATTTGAACGAGGTGAAGAACTGGCTGGACCTGGCGAGCCGGACCCGGAACGTGCGCGGCTTCATGTACACGCCCTGGTTGAAGAAATACACCTTGCTGCCGGCTTTCGGGGATTTGCTGCGAGAGCAACGATGATCGCGGAACCTGGCCGATTGTCACCCCGGAATGAGACTTCCAACTTGCCAAGACGCCAAGCTGGCATCCCGTGGCGATAACCGGGGGGATCAGCCGTTCTTTCACGCGTGAAGGCTTTCTCCCGCAAACTCTTTTTCGGCATCCTGTTTGCCCTCCTGTCCATCGGCGTGGCGCTGATTCTGGTCCGCGGCAGGCGCGCCTCCTCCACTTCTGCTGACTCGACCGGCTCCGGCAGCAGAATCAGCCAGGAACTCGCCCGAGAGTGCGCCCGGCTTGAGGCCAGAGAACAGAAGGTGGCCGAAACCGTCTGGGCCAAGGAAATGCTGGCCCAGGAATGCGCCCGGACGTTTGAATCGCTGTGGGATTCGCTCAACGCGGCGACCAACAAGTTCCCTCTGGTCGCTTCCTTTCCCGCCGGCGAAATCGTTTTGGGCCGATGGAACCGGCCGCAAACCTTGCCTCATGGCATTGAACTGCAAGAGCCGGCCGGACCCGGACCGACCCTTTCCAGCGAGGAGTGGCGCCGCGTGGTGGAAGAGTTCGATCGCGCCGGCTGGCAACTCGCGCAAACGGAGTTTCGTCACAACCGTTTTGAGACGGACGAAACCGGCCGGCCGAGACAAAGTCATTTCTATTTCTCGGCCCACTTGACCAATCCCGTGGGTTCCGAGCGCGCCATTCTCGAGGGGAACCTGATCGTGGATTGGGCGGGAAAGCCATCACCCGCGCGGGAGTCGGCGGTGCAGCGGATTGACGCCAGCCATCTGACGATCAAAACACGGCGCGGCGAGCCGCCCTTCCAACCTATCCTTCTGGAGCAAATCACGCCGCCGGAAAACTCATACTCCATCGATCCCCTCATTCTTTACGATCTGGATGGGGATGGCTTGTCGGAAATCATTCTCGCGGCGAAAAACCTGGCTTATCGGCGTCACGGCGAAGATCGTTACCAAGCGGAGCCATTGTGCCGGCATCCGCCCGGGTTGATCACCACCGCGCTGATCGCGGATTTTGACGGTGACGGCGCCGCGGATTTTTTGTGCGAGAACTTCGCGGGATTGGTTTTGTTCAAAGGCTCGCCGCAAGGCGCCTTTGATCAGCCGGGACGAAAGGTCTGGCCGGCAACGCTGGAATTGAAATATCCCATGGTGCTGACTTGCGGTGACATCGACCACGATGGCGACCTCGACGTTTTTCTCGGCCAGTACAAAGTTCCCTACGAAGGCGGCGCGATGCCCACGCCGTATTACGACGCGAATGACGGTTATCCTGCGTATCTGCTGCTGAATGATGGCCAGGGAAACCTCGCGGACGCGACCGAGGCCGCGGGTTTGCGCCAAAAACGCGGGCGCCGTTCTTACAGCGGCTCCTTCGTGGACCTGGACGGCGACGGTCACCTTGACCTTGTGGTGGTGAGTGATTTCGCGGGGGTTGACGTTTATCGCAATGACGGTCACGGCCACTTCGCCGACGTCACTCGCCGGTGGGTCGCTGAGCCGCACGCCTTCGGCATGGCGCACGCGCTGGCGGATTTCAACGCCGACGGCCGGCTTGACTTGCTCATGATTGGCATGACCTCGCCCACGGTGGACCGGTTGGAACATCTCAACCTGTGGCGACCGGACGTCGTGGAGGACCGCACGATGCGGTCGAGGGTGATGTTCGGGAATCGGCTTTACCTGGGGCGGACCAACGGCGGGTTCGAACAAGCTTGGTTGAGCGATTCCATCGCGCGCTCCGGCTGGTCCTGGGGCTGCAGCGCGTTTGATTTCGACAACGACGGATTCCCGGAGGTTTACATCGCCAACGGCCTCGAGAGCAGACAGTCCGTCCAGGATTACGAACCCGAGTACTGGCTGCACGACACCTACGCGGGCAACTCGCAGGACGACCCGGCGGCCTACCTCTACTTCAAGGCCAAATTTGGCCGCACGCGCGGACGAGGACAATCGTACGGCGGCTACGAGAAGAACCGGTTTTACTTGAACCAGCGCGGCGGGTCTTTTATCGAGATCGGCCACCTGCTGGGCGTGGCGCTCGAACAGGATTCGCGCAATGTCGTGGCCAACGATCTCGATGGCGACGGGCGCATGGATCTGCTCGTCACGAGTTTCGAGGCCTGGCCTGAAGCGAAGCAAACCTTGCGCGTTTACAGCAACACTTTAAACGATGGCGGCCATTGGATCGGGTTCCGTTTCCGGGAAGAAGGCGAGGGGAAATCGCCGGTCGGCGTGCGGGTGGCGCTCCGGTATGACGGCCACAGCGCCGCTCGACAAATTGTGACCGGCGATTCCTACCGGTCGCAACACGCGAACACCGTGCACTTCGGTTTGGGCGAAACCGACCGGGTGGAGAGCGCAGAGATACGGTGGCCGAACGGCCAGGTTGTGACACTTCGTGAACCGGGGTTGAATCGCTACCACTCCGTTGGCGCGCCGCCGAAAAGTCCGGTTCGCCGGTGAAACAGGAAATGGCCTTCGCTGCGAGATAAGGAATACGAACGTCCCACCTTCCCGACCACACAACAGATATCAGCCTGACAAACGGTGGGACAAGGTGATGTTTCTCACCGGAAAGGGATTAATTGGATCCTCTCTTTGTACCATTGCATATCCTTTCTGCCCGCGGCGTCGAAAGATCTGACATTAGGATACACGTATTTTCCCGCGGGGTACTTTGAAGCGCCGCTCAGCCACTTGTGCACTTCGGCATGGCCGTCGGCAAAGGAGAATCCGCCGGCCCCGTTGTGGTAGGAGGCGGGAATATCTTGCCAGTTATTGACCGCGGGATCGGTGATAAAAAAAGCGTCATTGATCGAATCAGGCTGCTCGTCCAGTGTCAGCCACGTCATCGCCGGCAAAGGAATGTCCGTCGTTTTTATAAACTGCCGATACTGGCCGCCAAAAGCCCAACTCGCTCCTCGCGCGGTATTATCGTTCGCATCGTTATTTGACCGTCCAAACAACGCATTCATCGAGATGCTTCGCAGCCGCATTTTCCATCCCCTGGCCCGCTGGGCCGGGCTTACATAGTTGTCTGCGGGACACTTGTAAATACCCACCGCGCCCGCCGTATAGCGCCCCAGCACGCCGTTCTTTACCCAATCAACATTTGTAACGCTCTGTGCATCAACTGAATTGTCCGCGGCCCACGTCATGATATTGTTGACCCAGTTATTAAACTGTCTTGATGTGATGGCCTGTTGCGTGCCGGGAATGGTGAAGTTGTTCGCGCATCGTTCATTATAATCCAGGGCATACATGTGCCACCCGATCAGGAGCTGTTTGTTGTTGCTCATGCACATGATGCCTTGCGCTTTGGTTTTTGCTTTGCCCAGCGCCGGCAAGAGCATGGCGGCCAAGATGGCGATGATGGCGATGACCACGAGCAACTCAATCAGAGTGAATCCGGCGCCACGTGAGGCAGGAAAAGGACGAAACTTCATAATTTTCACAACGTTATTGTGGGATGTTCTGTGCCGTTATCATAGGTCTCGCGAAGAAGAGTGCAACTGTTTTTTGGAGGTCTTCCAAAGCGCGGTCCGAAATGGTGGGGCGATCCTTTTCACGGCCAGCCCTCCGGCATGGGACCGTGATAAAACCCACGGCATGAGATGTCACGGCATGGGATCAAGCGCGGCCCAAGCATGCGCTCTGCTCCTGACACGCATTTTTGCCAGGCCCGCCTGTCCGGCGAGGCCACACACGGTTCCACAATTCGCGCCGGCCGCATTCCAGGGTTGCCTGCGCCGGATGGTCGAACTCCGCGCCCCAGCCCGAAGGGCTGCCACCTGAATAGCCGTAGGTGCAACCTACGGAAAGCGTCGGCCCAAAGACCAGTCCACCCCGGCAGGGGTGGAACGGCACCGCCTCAGTTCGGCGCCCGCAGCCACGGGAAGG
>CAYIIH010000152.1:0-18234 GCA_964363225.1 uncultured Verrucomicrobiota bacterium
CGCTCCGCCGAGAGGCCCTTCAACTGGTCGTTGAAGGCCAGGCTGTGAATGAACACCGTGCGGGCTGTGTAGGTGGTGTAGGGCGCAAGGCCGGCGTAGTGCTTTTCGTCGAGTTCGACGGCGAGCGGTTTCTTGGCGCCGCCGGCGATGTCGTGATTCACCGCCGGGATGAACTCAGTTCGCCCCAGTTTGGTGAAGATTTCCTGGCGGATGGGTTCAAAGGCGAGGTCCACATGATGCAGGTGAATGGCGGTCGCGCCCGCCGGGCGGGTCTGCCAGAGTTGCGCGATGGTGCGGGCGAGCAGGCGCAACATGCCGCGCACGCGCTGGAAGTTGGCGAGCGTGGCGGTCTTGGTAGTGAGCGTTTCCAGGACTTCGGGATGAAACGGGTAGCTGGCGCGGAACGCCTCGCTCGTCTCCGGGTGGTTGGCGTCCCGGGCCAGCACGTCTTTGTTGGCAAGCCAAAGGGAGCGGTAGGCGTCAATGACGGGTGCCGCTTTGGTGGCGTCAATCTTCGCAAACAGACGGCGGAGCAGGACGTGAACGGTCTCGTGGTCCTCGGTCGGATTCAGGAGCGTGGCCTTCCGTGCCGAAATGCTCTCCGCCTCGGCCATCTTGTCGGCAATGAACTGGTTCTCGCTGCTGTAGGCATCGCTGGCCTTGCCTTCCTTCCCGATGGCGAGCGTATAGACCAGGGACACGCGCGGATTGCTTTCGACGGCTTTGAACAGCGACGTGAGGAAGGCGCTCATTTGCTCCCCGGCAGCGGTGCCGTGAAGCTGGCGTGCCTTGCGCAGATAGACGGAAAGCTCGTCCAGCAGGATGAGCGATGGCTTGCCGCCGAAAAGTTCGGCCAGCGTCTCCGCGCCGGGAGCGGTGTGGCTCTCGTCGCTCTTGCGGACGCGGTCGTAACCGGCCTTGCCGGCGAGCGAGTAGGCGAGTTCGCCCCAAGGCGTGTGGGCGAGGACACCTTCGCCCATGTTGCGGCCGTTGGCGGGGTCGGCGTTCTCGCCGTCGAAAGCGGCGATGCGGATTTTGCCGGTGGGGACGAACTTCGGGTCAACGAACTCGCTGATGTTGGCAACGCCTTTCATGCCGTGGGCCGCGTGGGTGAGCGCTATCAGGCCGTGCGTCTTGCCGCCGCCGTAACTGGTGTCGAGGCGGAATATTGCGGCAGCCGCACTGCTGTCGCCGCTCAGACGGGCCATCACGTTGCGCAGCAGGTTCTTGAGGCCCTGCGTGGGGTAGGTGTTGGCGAAAAAACGCTCGGGCTTCTGGTAGTCGTCGGAGGCGATGCCGCGAATGACCTTGGCCAGGTCGGCGGCAAAATCGGCCTCGGCGAGCGTGCCTTTCAGCACGTCTTCACGCGGCTCGCAGTTTTCAAAGACAGTTGGCAAGTTCATACACTGATTTGCATTACCTTCGTCATGAAGGCTGGATTTTGCGCCTTCATGCCTGGAAGTGGAAGATTAAACGTGGAAACGACACCTCTCACGGAAGGACCGGCCCCGAGCGGACTTCGTTCTAGCCCTGACGGGGAGAGACTTCTCGCAACGGGAAATGAATTCAGCAACAGAAACCTTGGTGTGTTCTTGGGGCAGACGGGATCGCCCGAGGTTGTGAACGGGATCAAGCCGCCGGAATGGCCAGGACGGGGCATTTTGTTCCTCGCAGCACGCGCTCCGTCGTGCTGCCGCGGAGCGCGTCCAGAAAACCTTCGGGACCGTCCGTCGCCATCGTTATCAGGTCCGCATTGCACTGCTCGCTCAGCAACAGAATCTGCTCGACCACGTCCCCCGCGCAGGTCACGTTCGCCATGGTCCAGCCGGATTGGAGCGGCATCTCCACGGCCGGCCTGTCCGTCTCCTCCCCCACATAAACGAAGGTGAAATGCACTTTCGGGCAAGCCAAAACCACGGCCAGGGTCACCGCCGCATCGACGGCGCTCTGCGGCGACGGTTTTCGATCGATCGGCACGAGGATGTTCTCCAATCGAATCGCGCCGCTCTCCGCCGAAACGAAGCCCATGACACGGCGTGGAACAAAAAGCGACATGGCGTGAGCGTTTCGGGCGATGGGTTCGGCAATGGCCCTGTTCATCCAACGGGCCAGGCCCTGGCGCTGATGCGTGGCCAGAACGATCAGGTCCGGATCATGATCGGCCACATAACGGACAATGGCTTTGGCTGGATCGTGTCCGATTCTTTGGCTCTTGCGAATCAGCAAGCCGGTTTTTTTCAACGCTTCCCGCGAAGCTCCTTTGGGCAGGATTCCCCACCGGGCCAGGATGGACCGGACACTGGGAAAATCGCTGGAGTGGGTCTCTTCAGACGGTTCATCCACGTGCAGAATGCTCAACTCTGCCCGGCCGGAAAGGGCGATGCGGACGGCATGCGCAAAAGCCACCTCATTGCCAGCCGAAAAATCGGAAGGATGACAAACCTTCTTCAGCCGGAAAAGCTGCCTGGCTTCGCCCTCGAAATCGGAGGCGGCCTGTGCGGTTGGCACGCTCACTGGTTTCACTTTGATTGACTTTGCCTCTCTTGTATTTTCCCTCTGGACCAACCGCCCCAACGGTTGACCTTATGAGAATTTATGTTTGCCGGGCAGGGCGACTTCCGGGAAGGGCAGCGCGCCAAATTCATATTTGGCGGGGCCCAGTTTTATCGTCGAGTTGAGGGCCTGATCCCATTCGATGGTCTGCCCGCTGTAGGCCGATTCGCGGCCCATGATCCCCGTCAGGGTGCTTTCAGCGATGGACCTGGCTTCATTGATCGGTTTGCCGGTGCGAATGCTGCCGATCAAGTTGGTGTGCTCTTGCTGGTAGGGATTAGAGTCCTGGCCGCGAAAACGCCAGTTCTCCCCGCCTTTGACCAGGATGATATTGTGGCAATTGCTGGAACCCTTGGTGCCGACCACCGCTTCCTCGACCTTGCCATCGCAATTATTCATTTGCCGGCATTGGCTGAACATCCGGACACCGTTTTCATACTCGTACTCGACCGCAAAATGGTCGTAAATATGGCCGTAATTCTTATCGGGGCGGGCCTGGCGACCGCCCAGGCCGTAAGCGCGGATCGGGTGACCCTTGAGCACCCAGTTGATGATGTCGAGATTGTGGACGTGTTGTTCGACAATATGGTCTCCGGAAAGCCAGGTAAAATAATTCCAATTGCGGAGCTGCCATTCCATGTCCGTCCAGCCGGGCTGACGTTCGATCACCCAGATGACGCCGCCATTCCAATAAGCGCGGCCATAAAGCATCTCACCGATGGCGCCATCCTGCAGGCGCTTGATGGTTTCGTTATAGCTGAGGAGATGGCGGCGTTGTGTCCCGGCGGAAATGCCCAAACCCTTTTGTCTGGCCAGTTCACCCGCTTCAATCACCAGCCGCACTCCCGGTCCGTCCACCGCGGCTGGTTTTTCGATGAAAGCATGCTTGCCCGCTTCGATGGCGGCGCGCAGATGGAGGGGGCGAAAATGCGGCGGCGTCGCCAGGATGACGTAATTGATCTCGCTGACCGCCAGGAGCTTTTGATAGGCGTCGAAGCCCACGAAACAAAACTCGTCGCCGATGTTGATGCCCAGCTTCTTGAGTTGCTGGCGACAGGTGTTGAGCCGGTCCGCAAAGACATCCGCCAAAGCCACGACCTTGATATTCTTGGTTTCGAGCGGCCCGGTTTGAGCGACGTCCTCCGTGTGATATCCGGCTTGAGGATAAATCACTTTGGTCGCTGCGCCCAGGGCATCCAACACCGCGCCCGTTCCGCGCCCGCCGCAGCCAATCACTCCGATGCGAATCGGGTCATCCGGGGCCGCGTGGCTGGTGATCACGAATGGGAACTGCATTGCAGCAGCAGCACCCGCCACGGCCAGCGATGAGTTTTCCAGGAATTGACGTCGGGAAACGTCTGATTGCGAAGTTTTTTGTTCAGTTTTCATGCGTTTCTCCGTGATCATTATCAGCTAATCTTGCACAGTTCAACTTCCTTTGTTGCCCCTGGCGGATTCGGCATCGGGATTCAGAAAGAGACGGGTCATGTGCGGGCGCACTTATCCTGAGATCAAGCTGGCAGACAGAGAGTTCCTATTGTATGAGTGGCTTTGAAACTTGGTCTGATGAAATCCGAGATTAAACATCTGGCCGCCCTTGCGGCCAGCGCCTGGCGGCTCCGCCCGCATTTGCGAGGCGGTCATTACCGTGTCGCGGCCGCGATCGGCAACTCGCTTTGTTCGGCGGTGCTGGAAGGGATTGGCGTTGGCCTGCTGGTGCCGTCGCCGTCGCTTTTATTGGGCGGTGAATTGGCCACACCCATGCGTCCCGTTCGCTGGCTGCCGACGTGGTTTCCAGGACACAAGCCCGCAGGGTATTTGCGCTCCCAATTGTTATGCTTCAGACTGTCGTAGATCGGACTCATCCTCGTTCCCTTTCGTTAGCCTTGAGCGGTTCACGAACCGGAAAGGAATCCCGACTTCCGGACCTGTCAGACTCCGGGAGTGCCCTGGCCGAGCCGCGGATTTCCTTGGGTGACAATTAAAACGGCCATCAGTTCGCCAATGCCTTGACCCTTTGCGAATTGACCGGCACGAAGTGTCTCGACCCAGTTTTAACGTTGTGGAAACCGATCGTCGATGAGATGCGGGCGATAGGCATCTTGCTTGAAGTGAACCCAAATGGCTGAGCCTCACGAATTCTTAAACCCGCTCTGTTCGCCGTCGTCGCTCGATGACAACTCCGTCCATCCCGCCGGCCAGAGGTGAGGCTGGCCGCAACGGCCAAGTTCGGCTAACTTTCTTTCAGCCGATTAAATGAGATCGTTCATCAAACAAATGATGATGTTGGGCGCCTGCGCCTGGCGGCTGCGGCCTCATTTGCGGGTGGGACGTTACCTGATTGCCGCGGTGGTGATCAGCTCCCTTCTGGCCGCGGTGCTGGAAGGCACGGGCGTCAGTCTGCTCGTGCCGCTGCTGTCACTCCTGCTCGGTGGCGAAGGGGCGACGCCGATGCGGCCCATCCGCTGGGTGCAAACGTGGCTGCCCGGACACAATCCCGCTTTTTACGTGATGCTGTTCTGCCTCTTCGTGCTCGGCACGATCTCCGCCAAGAACATCGTCCTCTATACCAGCCAGATACTGGGCGCCAGACTCAAGCGGCGCATCTCAGTGAATCTGCGTGACGCCCTTTTCCAGAAACTCCACAACGCGGAGTTGAATCTGTTTGAACAGCGCACCACGGGCGAACTGGCGAATGTCTGCTTTGGTGAAACCACGCGCACGATTGGCACCATCGATTTGCTTTTGTTCATCGTCCAGCGCAGTGGCATCGGTTTGTTCTATGTGACGGCGTTGTTTGTCATCTCCTGGCCGTTGACACTCATCACGCTGCTTCTGTCGGGCGGCATTGGCCTGACAATCCGTTTCATCCACCGCCGGTTGGCGCGCAGCGGACGGGAGATCACCGAGATCAACCAGCGCCTGTCCACCTGTCTGGTGGAATCGTTTGCCGGCATCCGAGTGGTGCGCGCGACCCATTCGCAAGCCCGCGAAGTGACGCGGTTCCACGAACTGAGCGACGCCCAGGCGATCCTGGAACAAAAGACCACCCGTTACAGCGCCTTGCTGATGCCAATCACGGAAACGGTCGCGGTGGCCGGCGCGATGGTCATCGTCGGCTGCGCCTATTATTTCTTCGTGCGCCCCGGTTTGATGCTGAGCAGCCATTTGCTCGGCTTCGGCTTCATTCTGCTCCGCTTGCTGCCGCTGGTGAACCAGCTTTACGGACTGCAGGGGCACATCCTCTTTCTCGCGCCCGGCGTGGCCGAGGTGGAGAAATGGCTCGAATCGCCGCAGTACCCGGCCCGCCCATTCGGCACGCGCATCTTTCATGACGTTGAAAAGGCCGTTGAGTTCGAAAACGTCAGCTACACCTATCCGAACGGCACGCGGGCGCTCGTCGATGTGAGTTTTAAAATGCCGGCGGGCAAAACCGTGGCCCTCGTGGGCGCCTCCGGCTCCGGCAAATCAACCGCGGCCACGCTCCTGTTGCGCCTGCGCACGCCCACCTCCGGACGCATCGCCGTGGACGACCATGACTACTGGGATTTCTCCGCCTCGTCGTGGCACGGTTTCGTGGCGGTGGTGGAACAGGAAGCTTTTTTGTTCCACGACACCATGGCGCGGAACATCGGCTACGGCTTTCCAGAGGTTTCGATGCAACAGATCGAAGAAGCCGTGCGGCTGGCCTACCTGGAAGATGTCGTCAACCAACTGCCCGACGGCCTGGATACTGTTGTCGGCGAGCGCGGCACGCTGTTCTCCGGGGGGCAGCGCCAACGACTGGCCATCGCCCGCGCGCTGGTGCGCAATCCGCAAGTCCTCATTCTGGACGAGGCCACGTCGGCGCTGGACAACATTTCCGAGCGTCAGGTGCAGGCCGCACTGGAAAAAGCCCTGCAAGGACGCACCGTCCTCGTCATCGCCCACCGCCTCTCAACCATTCGCAACGCCGACCACATTGTGGTCCTGAACGAAGGCCGCGTGTTGGAACAGGGAACCTGGGACAAACTGGTCGCTTTGAGCGGAAACTTTGAAAAACTCGTGCAATTGAGCATGGTGTCTCATTGATTCAAATTGGCGTTCTGCCCGAGGCAAAACCGAAGCAGGCCCGTCAACGTTCACAAACCGATCGATCGGCCGCAGCACATCAGCATGCTCCTGCCCATCTGTCAGCGCTCTCCGCATCTCCAGAAGTGTCTTGATTTCGTGCCGGAAACCACCCGCGACAAGAGCCTCTCGCCTCATAACCCCCTTCCCGCCTCGGACGGTCGCGTGAGAAACTCAGCAGTTCTTCCCGCCGACTGCCGCTCCAACCAGTCTTCGCAACGCAAGAACATCTCCGCCGGCGTAATGACTGGCCGAATCTCCTCCGCTGTGGGAGACGGTTGGCGTCCTCCAGGCAGCAGGCGGCGACGCCATGCCCCAAACCTGCGTCTCCACAACACCCACGGAGCCGGCGAAGGGTGAGCCGCAGCCGGGGGCTCCACCCACCCATGGAAGCGGCTGATCCGCTCCAACTCGGCCTCGCATTGCTGCCGCAGGCGCCGAAAATTGCTGCCCGGATTGTCGATACGCACCGCCAACACGCCGGTCCACCAAGCCAGGTTGAGTACCCGCGTAATCCTCAATGTGTATTCAAAATCGACCTGAACGCACCCGGTGTGGAACAGTCCAGCCAGCGGCAGTTGGCGGCGGCGAATCATCAACGGGAGTCCGCAGAACCGGAAGGAAGCGATTTCTCCACGCTGCCATCGATCAAAGTCATCGCGGTAGGCTGTCACCTCGACGATGAGATCCGGACGCTCCAGAATGGTGTGCCCCACGGTGCTCCCCACCGCATCTACCTCCGGATGGCTCCGCATGTACTCCCGGCACGAGGCAATCCCCTTAAAATCGAATACATCGTCATCGGTGATGACCTTGATCAAATCTCCCTGGGCCAGCAGCAGCCCTTTGTTGTAGCCGTGAGCCTCCCCGCGATCCGATTCAGAAACAAACTGCTGGATGTGACCGTCCCGGTTAAGCCCCGCTAAGTACTCGGCCGTTCCATCAGAACTGCCGGCATCGATCGCAATGATTTCCTCGTCGAACCGCCGGTTTGCAGCCAGCCGTCCCATCACCTCACGCAACATCGGGAATTTGTTGCGCGTCGTGATGACGTAGGACATCGCCAAAGAACTCATGCCAGGAGGGAAATGGGCCTATCGTTTGGGTCGGTCATAAATCTCGAACTCTCCCTGATTGGCCGCAGGCCAGTCTTCCAGCCAGCCCTCCAGCCCTTGATAGATAGCCGGCCAGTCTGTTTGAGGTGCCTTATCGGGTGGACGCCCTTCCGAGGACGGAACCTGGCCCAGCCACTGCCGCTTGACCGCTCGCAGGAACGCCCGGAGTGAAGCACCTCATTCACAAGCTCAATCGCCCGGGCCGAAACATGGGTGTTAAAGAATTCCATGAGCGAACTGATCTTCGTCCGTCCCCCCGTGCCCTTGCCCCGATCGGCCGGGAAGGCTGCACACTACCGGCTTGTTGACCCAACGGGTTTTGTTTCTGCGATTCTTGAATACCAGGCGATTCATCGGGGGAACACATCCCACTTTGGGAATCGTTTAGGACCATGTGGAAGCATAGCATAAAACCGATGACGCCTGACCCGGTATTCCACGCTTTCAGCCGCCATGAGCAAAAGCTAGAAAGCCAGCCTTTGACGCTCCGTAGGAACTGGGGAATCGGTCATCGTCTGCGGTCATGCGGGAGAGTTTATTCCGCGGTCCTGTGGTGTCAAGCCCCCCACGCGTCGCGTGGCCTTCAGGCGCTCACGCGCCGAGCAGCAGTATCTCGATTGTCCTGGCTGCTGGCGAGAGTGGCGGCAGCGGTGACGTCAGCCTTCTGCGAATTCCCCAAACTCGACGCTGCTCCGGGAGGAAAGATACTCTGGCAAGAGTGAGCGAGGCCAACAACTCATTCTTTTGTTGATTGTCCAAAGAGAGACGGACGGGACCCGTGTGCCGTGTTCAGTTGTTCACAGCAGCGGTACTGCGGCAGAGCCAGCGAGCAGTTTCTCCCCTAACCTGATCGGAGAACATGTGTGGCATTGCCGGAATCATCAGCCGCTCACCGCTGACACCCGAGCACATGGACCGGGTCAGAGCGGTCAATGAAAGCCTGCGCCATCGCGGGCCGGACGGCGCGGGCGAATTCAGCGCCCCGCATCTCTTCCTGGCGATGCGCCGCCTCAGCATCATTGACCTGCAAACCGGCGCGCAGCCGCTCTGCAACGAAGACCGCTCCCTGGCGCTGGTGGCCAATGGCGAGATTTACAATTTCGTCGAACTGCGCCGCCATCTGGAAGCCAAAGGCCACCGTTTCAGCACGCACAGCGACTGTGAAACCGTCCTGCATCTCTACGAAGAGTTCGGTCTGGAATTCGTCCACCATTTGCGCGGCATGTTTGCCTTAGCGCTCTGGGACAGCGGCCGGCGGCGCCTCGTCCTGGCCCGCGACCGCATGGGCGAAAAGCCGCTTTACCTATTCGAGCGCGACGGGCAACTGCTCTTCGCTTCCGAAATGAAGGCGCTGCTCCGCTCCGGTCTGGTGCCGTTTGACTTGGACCCCGTGGCGATTGATCTCTACTTCCATTACCAGTATGTTCCTGAACCGCGCACACCGTTGCAGGGCGTGCGCAAACTGGACGCCGCGCACCTGCTGACGATCGAGGTCGATCCCTGGCAAATCAGCGAGCGCTGTTACTGGCGAATGGAAGACGCGCCGCCACTCGAAGGCGACCCTGCCGGACTCATCCGCGAAGAACTGGAGCGCATCAGCGAAATGATCATCCGCTCCGATGTGCCCGTGGGCGTGGCGTTGAGCGGCGGATTGGATTCGAGCGCCATCGCTGCGCTCGCGGCCCGCAAGTATCCCGGCACCATGCACGCCTTCAGCGTTGGTTATCCGGGCCGCCCGCCCAGCGACGAACGCGCGGACGCCCAGGCGCTGGCCGATCACTTGAAGATGCCGTTTCATGAGGTGGAACTCGACACGACAGGAATGGCCGCCACGTTTCCGGAACTGGTTTGGTGGCGCGACGATCCCATCGCCGACATTTCCGGCCACGGTTACTTCGCGGTGATGAAACTGGCCGGCGAGCATGGCGTGCCGGTGATGTTGCAGGGGCAGGGTGGCGACGAGTTGTTCTGGGGGTACGACTGGGTGCGCCAGGCCGCCGCGGAATCAAAGCAAAAGGCCGCGCTGGTGGAAAAGGGCTGGCGGGCATTGCCGGAGTATTTGTCGTTTGAAGCACCGGGTTGGCTCGGTCCGAGGACGCTGCTTAAGTGGGCGGCAGACGGCTTTGGCCTGGGCGGCGGTTGGGAGCGTTTTCAACGCGATCGGCGAACGTCGAAAGAACGAATGGTGTTCTACGATCTGGCGCCCGATTTTGGCCGGGCCGAAAGCGACGCGCGTGCGTTTTACTCCCCGGCATTTGCAGACCGCTTGAACAGCGCCCGCGCGACCGATCTGTTCACCTTTCCCCAGCCCTGGCCGCCGGTGGAAATTCGGCTGACCCGTTTGATTTGCGATACCTACCTGCGGGAAAACGGCATCGGGCAGGGCGATCGCTTGAGCATGGCTTCATCGGTTGAATTGCGCCTGCCGTTGGTTGACTATCGCTTGGTGGAAACCGTGATCGGGCTGCGCAAAACACAGCCGGACGATCACCTGCCACCCAAAGCTTGGTTGAGAGACGCCCTGCGCGGCCTTCTTCCTGAATGGGTGTTCGCCCGGCCCAAGAGAGGCTTTGCTCCCCCTCTCCGGCAATGGCATGAAGCGTTGTTCAGAGCGCATGGCGCCCAACTCCGCGATGGGTGGCTCGTGACGGCCGGCGTTCTGGTGCCTGGCGGCAGCCGTGAATTGGCCGCCGGCCCGTTCCCGGATGGTGCGGTTGCGCCTCTGTCTTTCAAAGCGCTGGTGCTGGAACTGTGGTGCCGGCGAATGAGCGAACAGAATGGCCCTCCTGCCGGCAGTCTGATATGACACCGTCACCCCGAATCACCTTCGGCATGATTGTGCTCAATGGCGAGCCGTTTGTGCGCTACAACTTGCGGGCGCTTTACCCGTTTGCCCACCAGATTATCGTCGTGGAAGGGGCGGCACCGGCCGCGGCCGGGATAGCCACGCCTGAGGGCCATTCGATCGACGGCACACTTGCAGCGTTGAAACAGTTCAAGAAGCATGAAGATCCCGACGGCAAACTCCTCATCGCTACGGCTGAGGACGAGGGACATCCGAATGGTTTTTGGCCCGGCGAGAAACACGAGCAAAGCCAGGCGTACGCCCGCCGCGCCACGGGTGATTATTTGTGGCAGGTGGATGTGGATGAGTTTTACCAGCCGAAGGATATGCAAACCGTGTTGGAGATGTTGCGGTCGGACCCGCCGATCACCGCCGTTTCCTTCAAGACGATCACCTTTTGGGGCGGTTTTGACTATCTGACGGACGGCTGGTACCTGCGCCGCGGCGCGGATGTCTTTCACCGCCTGTTCAAATGGAGGCCGGACCATCGCTACACCACGCACCGGCCTCCGACGGTGGTCGATGCGAACGGCAAGAACCTCCGACAAATTCGCTGGTTGGGAGGCGGAGCGTTGATGAAACACGACATCCGGATGTATCATTACTCTTTGGTGTTCCCGCGGCAGGTGCTGGAGAAAAGCGAGTATTATGGCCGGGCGGCCTGGATTCCTTTGAACGAATTTGAGCAATGGGCCCAGGATTGTTTCCTTCGGCTTGGCAACCCCTGGCGTGTTCATAGAGATTACGAAAGTCTCAGTTGGCTGGTGCGTTTTAAAGGTGAACATCCGCCACAGATTCGTGCGCTGCAGGCGGACATCAAGGCGGGCAAGGTGGATGTCGAACTGCGTCAAACGGCGGACGTGGAGCGCATTTTGTCCTCGCCGACGTACTGGCTGGGACGCGGCTGGCTGAAGTTTCTCGACCAATGGGATCGCGCATTCAATCCCTGGCAGCAACTGCCCCATTCGGCGGTGGTTGCCACGCTGGCCCTCCCCTTCCGGGCGGCGCGCAAAGTTTGGAACGCTGTTCCGCATAAGGACGCCAAGACTTCCACCAAAGCCAAATGAACAGACTTCTGAACCTCGGCTGCGGTGAACGCTTTCATCCCGATTCGCAGAACATTGATTTTGTCGCGTCCCATCCATTGGTGCGGCAATACGATTTGCAGCAGAGAATCCCGATTCCCAGCCTCGAACTCGTCAAGCAACGCATGGGCACGGAGGCGGAGCGCATTCTGGAGGCGAGGACGACACACGATACCCGCCGCGCTGCCGGATCCCTCACTCCCAAAGTCAGTTGGATGGCGCGGCGGCCAAACCGGCTGGCTGGCCAAAGAGGTTTCAGCGACCGCCTGGGCGGAGGCGCTCGAATCGACCCTGGCCGAGCTGAAGAGGAGGGTGGACCTGCGTGCTGTTTGCCGGTCCCTGGCCGAGCAGGAGTACGGACTTGAGCGGCAGGCTCGTCGGTATGAATCGCTCTTTCAACCGCTCTGCTCGCCTGAGTCTGGGCGTGCAGCGTGCATTTAGCTCGTTATGACTGGTAAACTCCGCTACTCATCTTCGCGAAGCAACCCTGCCGCTACCCGGGTTGTGCCGGTTCTTTCCGCGCGAGTTCTTGAACAGTCTGACTATGGAAACGTCACATTCTTACAAACTAAGCTACGTCCTCACGACTTATAATAAACTACCCGCGCTCAAAGCGACGCTCACGCGGCTGCTTGAGAGTGTTCAGCCGGACGAGGAAATCATTGTCGTGGATGGCAAAAGCACAGATGGAACGGCGGAATATCTCCGAGGGCTGCACCAGTCCGGACTCATCCATCAGTTCATGTCGGAGAGAGACTGCAACCAAGCACACGGTACCAACAAGGCGTTACTGGCAGCACGTGGTGAACTGATCAAGATTCTCACGGATGACGATGCTTACCACTGGCCTGGGATCCAAGCCTGCAAACAGTTCATGCTGGCGCATCCTGAGGCGGACGCGCTGGGCACCGACGGCGCGCTGGTGGCAACGCGGAAAGAGCAGCCGCCAGTCTTCACTGCTACCCGTCCGGTTTTCGAGAAATACCTTGCCAACAGACAGGAATATAGCTTCGGCGATTTGGGTTTAATGCTGCGCCGCAGTTCCCTTGCGCTCACCGGTCTTTTTGACCCTCGCTATGTTCTTTTGGATGCGGAATTCACGCTCCGACTTACCTCGGGACCTGCTCGCCTGGCTTGGTACACGGGTTGTGTCTGGGCACGAATCCTGAATCCCCGGAGCACTAGCTTGATGCGGTTCGAGAGCGTCCGAGACGATTACATTCGGTTGCGACGATACTACAGCGTCATCCACCGCCAGCCGAGTTTGCTGGTCGCACTGCGGGACTGCGCCAGAACTGTCTTTCGTCCCGTGAAGCGCCGCTGGCTCCCGGCGGATCCTTCCGAGATGTTTCCTGGCTCAAGTACAACCGACCCGCCACCGGAATGGCCTCGCCTCTTGCAGCGAGGTGAGGATTTACTCGCCGAGAGAAACCGCGCCGCAGGCGGCGAGTTCCTATTTGGCCCAAACAAAGCAACGTGAAGGGCCGAGATCAACTTGCTCAAACAGACTGACTTGATAACCCCGTTCACGCAAGAATTGGCAAACGTGAAACATCAGTTGAATGTGGTGGACCTCTATCAGCAGCAACGGTTTGTATTTGGTAAAGAATTCCCGGCCGCCCCGTAACACGAGCAGTTCGGCCCCCTCCACATCGATCTTGATCACGCTGGGAGGTGACCGCTCTTGCTCCAGAAGTGCGTCCACGCGCGCCATCCGAACCAGTTGCCGACGGAAACGGGCGTAGATGCCGGCTTCGAGCGGCGGCATTGATCCAGTTACATAACTGCAACTGCTGTCGCCGCTTTCCACATCATCGCTGAGCACAAACTCCGCCTCGCCGTCCCGGTCGGCAAGCGCACAGCTTTCGACCTGCACCCGGCCAGCAAGCTCGGGGTTCCCTTCCAGGTTTTGACGCAACCGTTCCGCATTCCAAGGATTCGGTTCAAACGCGACGACGTGTCCGCTTTCGCCAACCAACCGCGCGAAGCAGAGGGTGTGGTAGCCGAAATGCGCGCCGATATCCCAAACCGTCTTTCCTTCGATAGAGCCGTCGCGGGCCAATGCATCGAACAGAAACGCGTCGAATCTCCCTTCGACCATCTCCTGCCAACTGCCGGATACCGCGGGGGCCAGCAACATTTCCGCTCCAACCAAAGGACCCGCCTGAATCTTCAACCAGTGCGGCTCCCGCGCCGCGGCCTCCCGCGCCAACGTCAAGCGTCGCCGCACCGCCTCGACGATTCGCTTCGGCGATGCGTTCCACAGCTTTTGGGCAAACGACTCATTCATCATCAATATTCCCGGTCTGCGCGCACAGCGCCGCCGCACTCTGACAAAACCTCAGCATCCGCCTTCCTGAGGGCATCCTTGCGGACCTGTGCAACGCGGATTCAGCTTAGCATTCGTGGCGCAAATATGAAACGGATTTCACTGTATTCCCTCCGTCCCCGCGGGCGGAGCGCCGGCTTGTAGCCGGCTTGCCACGTCAGATCCCGCCAAGCCGGTTGAAAACCGGCGCTCCGCCCGCCATGACTGAGGCACTACATTTCACCCCAGCGGCCATGCGGGCTTCTTGGCCAGGAAGGCCAGGCCGGGTGTGAAGAGTTTAACGAGTCCGGCAGGGATCATGGACATCAACAGTCGTGTGGCTCTTGATTCTCCCGACACAAAACGCGGCTTTTTCCGTGCCTGGCGGACCGATGCCGCATCGGTCGGCACCAGCCATCGGGGAAAACGCATTTCCGGGGCGGCCCAGAAGGACTTCAGTTCGACAAAACCGGCAGCTTCCAGCAGGCGGCGCAACTGGCAATACGAGTAAAGCACGCCGGGCGGGCGCGGCTGATTCTTCAATCCGAGACAGAGGTTCATCAGCCGGCGCGGCAGGGCGTTGCCGAAACGCAGGTTGAAGACATGCTCATCCGGTCGGCCCAGCAGGTAGCGCAAGGCGTAACGGTTCTTGGTCGCCAGATAAAGCTGCCCGCCGGGTTTGAGCACGCGAACAATATCCGCAAGCAACCGCTCTTGCGCAGCGCCGGGCGGCTCCGCCAAATCGCGGGCGGCACACCACTCGAAGACCAAATTGAGCGCCACCGCGTCGAAATGGGTGCTCGCGTACGGCAATCGGCAATCGTCACCGCCGCAGGCGAGGTGCATGTTCGAACAACCCGCCTGCCGGCACCGTTCCAAGGCGAACTGCGCCTGGCCGGACACGACTTCCAGGGCGCAGACAAAACCAGCGCGCGCCGCCAGCGCGGCGGTGAACTGGCCCAACCCGGGACCGATCTCCAGCACCACGCTGTTTTTGTTCAACGACAACAAATCGAGAAACAGCCCGCGTGACGCGTCGGTGACGTAGCGAAAGAGGTTTGAATCGGCACCGTAAACCATTTGCAGCGCTTCCCGCCAGCCTCGCTCACGTGCCAGTTGGTTGAGCCGCTCGTGGGATTTGATTTCCTCGGCGGATTCAATCGGAAGGTGCCGGAGAAAGTGAGGGATGCCCTGCAAAACCGGGTAACAATGGCCACCGACCGGCGAACAAAGCGCGTCACCTGCCTCAGAGAGGGGTAAGTGTGTCGCCGGACAAGCCAGACAGCACACGGGATGGGAAACGCGGGACGTGTCGTTACCGCTCAATCTGTCTCCTCCAAAACCAAGTCCAAGGTGCGGCCACACGATGCGGCCAACGCCATAAAGCGTTCAACAGGAAAACCTTCGAGATTCAGGCGCAGGTGGCCTAGACTGGCCAAGAGATGGCCGCGGACATCGGCAAGACTGCAGCCCAGAATGCGGCCGTGGGCCTCCACCTCGTCAGCCAGTTGCCCGCGCGACGCTTGCAGAGACTGTGCCAACCGGACCAGGTCGTAAAAACCGTGGCCGTTTGCCTTCGCACCCCTCCAGTCAATGATGCTGAACAAACCGTCCGCCGGCCTCGACAAAAGGCAGCGAGGCATCGGCGCATTGAGCAGGATGTTCCCTTTCCACAGATCGTTGTGTTCGAAGACATGGACCGGTTTCCAGGTGCCCGCGCGCAACCGTTCCAGCACCTCCTTCGCCTGTTCACGGATGCGCGCGTTGACTTCCCGGCCATCAACCAAGGCCTGGAGCGGCACGGCAAAATCATTTTCCATCCCGGAGGAGGAAGGCGTCTGAAGTGTGCGCCGGGTCGTCTGTCGCAGCCACCGAAACAGGTGAGGGCGAAGCCAATAACGCTGAAGCCGCCAGAGGCCGCGCCGATCGCTTAACGGGAAACGATACGGCCATAAGGCGTAACTCAGTCCTTCATGGCGGCCGGCTGTCAAAGGCTGCAAAACCGGCTTTCCCAACTCCGGTCCCAATACTTCCTTTGCCTGCCGCGTGCGCGCGACCGCCCGCTCAACATGATCGGGCTGCAAAGCCGGTGAGCAGATCAACACCGCCGCCGGACATCCATCCGGCGTCAGAACCAAAACCCTGGCGGTATGGCGGGAATGCAAAACAAACGGACGCTGAAGCAGCATTTGCCCCAATCCCCCCTGTGAGCGGAGCGTCACGTCCATTGCTCCACCCAGACTCTGCCGCAGTTGTTCAAGGCCGAATGATTCGGTGATGTCGCCTTGTCCCGGCATTGCTTAATCTTCCTGAGTTAGTGAGTACGACACGGTGTGGGCCTTAAAAAAGATTTTTACTGTTAGCAGCGGGCGTGCCGCTCGTCAAATCAGAGCGAAGATATGTCAGAATTGAAGAGTCAACAACGCAAATAAATGGCGCCGGAACAACTTAAGCACTTCCTAAACGGTTCGTCCAGGACTGCCTGCGCCGGTTGCTGATCGGCGAGCCTTGATTGCGCCATGTATGAACCCAACCTCGAACGCGTGCTGGCGTTCATCCAGCCTTCCGATGTCGTGCTCGACATCGGCGGCTGGGGGCGGCCCTTCAACCGCGCCAACCACGTCATCGACGCCGAGCCGTTTGACACGCGCCTGGCTGTCCGCGCCCAGGGTGGCGACCGCGAATGCTTCACCAAAGGGTCACGAAGCCCCATGTCATCCACAGTCACTGGCGCTTTTCCTTTCCACAAAGCTTTTTGCGGCGGCTGCCGGTGCCGCGGCATTTCCAAGGGCTGTTCTGGGAAGGTTCGTTTGCGTTCACTGAATGGCGGCCTTCTCCCGTCACGGTGGAATTAGAGCGATTCGTTCAACCGCACCAGCCTTATCCGGTGTGGTGGCTGACCTTGGCCGCGCAATGGCGGCGATTGGCCACGGCCAAGGATCAGTGGGTATCCCGATGTCGCCGGGCCAGTAGGCATTTCCGCGGCTCTTGACGGACTCGATCCGGAGCGGCCCTTGCGACTTATGATGCCATCGAAGAATGACAAACCACTGTGGCTGATGGTTTAGGCTTCGGTTTCGTGCGACTGACAAATGAATTTCTTCCATACGCATATATCCAGAAAAGCCATGAGGCTTGCTGCGGAAGCGCTTCGCTCAACGTTGGTTAGTGAAGGGAGAATGGTCAAGCGGTTCGAAGAAGAATTGTCGCGCCAGATTGGACTGTCGAATCCTGTGGCAGTCAATAGCGGCACCTCGGCGCTGCATCTTGGTTTGGTTCTGGCCGGAGTCGGTGCCGGTGATGAAGTGATATTGCCGGCCCAGACTTTTGTCGCGACTGGCCTGGTGGTTCTCATGCAGGGCGCCAAACCGATTTTCGCCGACATACAACCCATGACCGGCAACATTGACCCGCTATCCGTTCGTGCCAAAATCACAGAGAAAACCAAGGCCATCATGCCGGTTCACTGGGCCGGATATCCTTGTGATATGGACGAGATCAACGCGATCGCCCATGAGTTCAACCTGGCGGTGGTGGAGGATGCCGCGCACGCATTGGGGGCGACGTATAAAGGAAAGCCCATTGGCTCTGTTTCCCGTTTCACAGCGTTTTCCTTTCAAGCGATCAAGCATCTGACCACAGGGGATGGAGGAGCGCTGTGTTGTCTGAGCGAAGCGGAATATCACCTGGCTCGCGCCCGCCGCTGGTTTGGCATTGATCGCGCAAACAGCCAGCCATCGATTCTGGGTGAACGGCTTTATGATATCAGCGCCATCGGCTATAAGTCTCACATGAATGACCTGGCGGCGGCAGTGGGTTTGGGCAATTTGGAGGATTTTCCGGCTCAGTTGGCTCGCCGATGTGAGATCGCGGCTTCCTACCGGGCGGAGCTGAAGAATGTGCGAGGTTTAGAACTGCTTGAAGCAAAGGCCGAGCGGCGGAGTGCTTGCTGGGTTTTCACGGTGCTGGTCGAGCGGCGGGAAGACTTCATTCGCGCGCTTCAGACCCGTGGCGTGCCCGCGTCTGTCGTGCATTTGCGCATCGACCATAACTCTGTCTTCGGCGGAATCAGGCCGGGCTTGCCGGGGCAGGAGTTCTTCAACGAGCGGCAGGTGGCCATCCCGCTGCACGCTGGGCTGACGGATGAGGAAGTCGAACTGGTTATCAACGCCGTGCAGTCTGGCTGGTAAGCGGAGCCCCGATGTCGGATTGTGAATC
>CAYIIH010000153.1:0-12660 GCA_964363225.1 uncultured Verrucomicrobiota bacterium
CAAGATCGAGCCTGGCACCCGGACGGCGCGCACGGAGTGACGCGCCCTACCGCCCCTCTCGAGTGCTTGCTCGCTCCGGTGTTGTCTGTCCTGCGGTTTTATCAACGTGTTCCAACAAAAAAATCTAGAGTCTTGCGTTGTCAATCAATCGCGTTTTGCCGATAAAAACCGCCAAAACCAGGTGTGTGCCCGCGCTCACTCTGGGGCACGGCTGCAGCGTCACCGGATCAATAAAGGCAATGTAATCCACCCGCGCGGCCGGTTCTTTGGCAATGAGCCGCTGCACTTGCGCGGTCAAGCGAGCAGCCGGCACCACGCGGCTCTTTCTCACCGCTTGCCTGGCCCGTTGCAGAGCGCGCCACAAAACCGCCGCCTGGCGGCGTTCTTGGGAGGAAAGATAGGCGTTTCGGGAACTGAGCGCCAGCCCATCCTTTTCACGCCGGGTCGGCGCCAAGATTATTTTCACCGGATAATTGAGGTCGCGCGTCATGCGTTGGACCACGGCGGCTTGCTGAAAGTCCTTGGCGCCAAAGACCGCGATGTCGGGCAGGACCAAGTTGAATAATTTGGCCACCACGGTGGTCACGCCTTGAAAATGGGCGGGCCGCGCCGAACCTTCCATTCCTTGCGACAGCGCTTGTTCGACAACGTAGGTGCTGTAGGCGGTCTCCGCCTTAGCAGGATACATTTGCGCATCATCAGGGATCAGAAGCACATCCACTCCCGCCACCCGGCAAAGCCGTTTGTCGCGGTTTACATCCCGCGGATACCTGGCCAAGTCCTCATTCGGGCCAAACTGAGTTGGATTGACGTAAATGCTGACGACCACTTGGCCCTGGCGTCCGATCGATTGCCGGGCGCGCCGGATCAGGCTTAAGTGGCCCTCGTGCAAATAGCCCATGGTCGGAACCAAGGCCACCGGAACGCGTTGCGATTTCCAGCGTTTGGCCAGCGATTGCATGGCCGTCACACTTGTCACAATTCGCATGGCGCAAAATTGGTCAAGGACCGCGCAACTTTCAATCTTATTGTCGGAAGCACACTGTTTTAGGCACACACTGTTTTCGGCGTTGCCCGCCGGCGGCTCTGCCCCTACCATGCGCCGCGTTTATGACCGATTTAGCCGACAATTCAAAGCTGTCCACCCGCGCCGATGGCCGGCTGGCCAGCCAGCTCCGGCCCGTGCGCTTTCAAAACCACATCGCGCCTTACGCCACCGGTTCGACCTTGATCGAATGGGGGCAGACGCGCGTCATCTGCGGGGTGACCATCGAAGATACGGTGCCGCGCTGGATGAAAGAGCAAAACGTTACGGGTGGCTGGATTACCGCCGAGTATTCAATGCTTCCTTACTCGACGCTGCAACGAAAGCAGCGTGATATTGCCAAAGGAAAAATCGACGGACGGTCCCAGGAAATTCAGCGCTTGATCGGGCGGGCCATGCGGGCGGCGGTTGATTTGGAAAGACTGGGCTCGCGGACGGTCTGGCTTGACTGCGATGTGTTGCAGGCCGATGGAGGCACGCGCACGGCGGCCATTACCGGCAGCTACGTGGCTCTGGCTCTGGCGATTCAAAGGTTGTTGGCCGAAGGAAAGCTGGCGGCCAATCCGCTTCTAAATGCGGTGGCGGCGGTCAGCGTCGGCATGGTCGGCGGCCAGGCGTTGCTGGACCTCTGCTTCAGTGAGGATGTGGCTGCCCAGGTGGACCTGAATATTGTCATGACGGCGGCGGGCGAGTTTATCGAGGTGCAAGGCACGGGCGAAGAAGCGACGTTCAATGAAAGCCAATTGGCGGAGATGCTGGCCTTGGGGAAAGCCGGTGTGCGCGGGCTTTTAGAGTTCCAAAAGGCTGCTTTGGCTGCCGCCTGAACTGAATTCCATTGAACTCTCCCCTGCGTTTCCATTTAGTCCGCCATGGTGAAGTTGAAGAGAGGTATCAACGCGTGTTCGGCGGCCGCATCGACATGGAGCTTTCCCCCCGGGGCCGTGAACAGGCGCAGACGCTGGCCAATTACTTGCGGCGAATTCCGCTGGATGCCATCTATGCCAGCCCTATGAAACGCGTCCAGCAGACGCTGGCGCCTTTGCTCGCGCAAACGGAACGGAAACCGACCGTTCTTCCGGGATTGCGCGAAGTCGATTTTGGCGCGTGGACGGGCCTCAATTGGGAGCAGGTCAAGGAGCGGTTTAACCTCAGCGCTTTTGCCTGGCTGGAGCAGTTGGAATCGGGAGGAATTGCCGAGGCAGAGCCGAGCGCGGGGTTTCGAGACCGGGTTGAAGGATGCCTGCGGCAAATGCTGGGCGAATGTCCAAATCAATCGGTGGCCGTCATCTGCCACGGAGGTGTTATCCGCATGATCCTGTCCATTTTGCTGGGTTTGCCGTTGCGCAAAATGGCCAGCTTCGATTTTGATTACGCCAGCGTCTCAACCGTTAATTACCGCCCTGGCAGGATTGAGGTTGATCTGCTGAATTTCAGGCCGTGGCGGAATGGTGCATAAGAACGGCGTGTTCATGAATCCCAAGCGCCTGTGGCAGGTTTCGGTCGTGACGGCAGCGGAAGCAGAAGAAGCCGTCGCAGCATTGCTGGAACGCGTTTTTGGGCACCCCCCATCGGTCTATGCCCATCTGGAATCCAAAATCAGCACGGCCACCGTTTATTCCACCAAACCCGCGGCGTGGTTAAGAGCAAAAAAAGGGGAGGTGACAGCCGGGCTCCAAATCATTTCTGACTGCGGACTCAGAATTGAGCCGGGCCAAATCAGCCTCAAACCGGTGCTCCGGGAGGATTGGACAGAATCCTGGAAGAAATATTTCAAGACCATCGAGATCGGCTCGGCCCTCCTGATCAAACCAAGCTGGAGCAAGCGCAAACCGCGGTCGAACCAAGCCTTGGTCGTGCTTGATCCGGGCATGAGCTTTGGCACCGGCCAGCATCCCACTACCTCGTTTTGCCTGAGGCAACTGGTTCGCTGTCGAAAGCCGGGACAGCAACAATCGTTCTTGGACATTGGATCGGGGTCGGGCATCCTTTCCATCGCAGCGGCGAAGCTTGGTTATGCGCCTGTGCGAGCCTTTGATTGCGATCCCGTAGCCGTCCGTGTCGCCCAAGCCAACGCCAGGATGAACAAAGTCGAGGACCAGGTCTGCATCACCCGAACGGATTTGCGGCGATTACCCCTGGCCGCCAAAGAGCGTTACGACGTGATTTGCGCCAATCTCGTGGATGACCTGCTCATCTCGCAAGCCGAGCGTGTTTCGAACCGGTTGAAGGCGAATGGAAAGCTGATCCTGGCCGGCATTTTGGTTCAACAATTTCCTTCCGTGCAAAGGACTTATGCCAGATTGGGGTTCAGATTGCAGGTCAGCCGAACGGATAGGGAATGGCAAAGCGGAGTTTTCGAGTGTCTTCTGCAAATCATAAAACATTTCGATGGATTTTTTGAACAGTTTCTGCCTATAATAGGTCGGATAGATTGAAAGATCTCAAATGACAGCAACATTAGCGTTGGAAAGCCCACTGTCGATCCCACCATTCACGTTGGCATTCTTTGCGCTTCGTTGCGTCGCAAAAAGGATAATCGAGCCTATGACAAAAACAGTGGATATTATCGCTGAAGTGATCCAGAACACCAAGCATCCATTCCGGCAGGTGGCCGACCGGCCGGATAAACCTCACAAAAACCGTTATGAACGCAGAAAGGTTAAGCAATATATCCAACTTGGAGATTGGGCTTCACAAAATGAAAGTTAACAGGGATTCCAACTAAAAATTGAAAAGCCACGCGAAGCGTGGCTTTTTTGTTGCCCTCATAGTCCTTCGTTTATGACCTTCGACGCACAAAGCAGATTCAACCGGTCTCGGCCTATTGGCACTGCGGGCAAATCCCGAAGAATTCGAGCTTGTGCGTAATGGCTTTAAAACCGTTGCTGGCGGCGATTGTTTGCTCCAGCGCGCACGGAAAGCATTCCTCGATTTCCACGACGGCCGAGCATTCGGTGCAGATCAAATGATGGTGATGGCCATCCTCCCCCTCCCCCAGCAGTTCAAACCGGGCTACGCCATCGCCAAAATCAAAACGTTTGACCATGCCCATGTTTTCCAGCAAGTGCATCGACCGATAGACCGTCGCCAAATCACAATTGCCGGCCGCCAGCGTCGCCAGGATTTCTTTGTTGGTCAAAGGATGGCGATGCTGCCGCAGCACCTCCAATATGGCCTGGCGAGGACCGGTGATTTTGCGTGATTTAGCCCGGAGTTTGCCGGTCAAGTCGGCCAGTTTCTCCGGTCGCGGAGAGTTGCAGGGTGCATCCATTTTCATGGCGAGGCGGGTGCAAGCTGCCTTTCCGGACGCCATACACGAATAAATAACGCGAGGAAAAAGAGCGCGATGCAGCTCAAAACGATGGTCGGCCCGCAGGGCACATCGAGTTGATAGGAGAGAATCACACCGCCCACGCTGCCACTGAGGCCGATCAGAAGGCTGAACAAGATTTGTTGCCGAAGATTCCGGCTGACGCACCAGGCAGCAGCGGGCGGAATGACGAGTAAAGAGGTGACCAGAATAATGCCAAGGAGCCGAATGCTCAGCGCCACCGTCACGGTCAGCACCAAAACGAACAAATAGTTCAATGGACGAACCCGCACCCCGCAGACATGAGCCATTTCCTCGTGGGCCGTCAGCAGCGTGAGAGAGCTCAATCCGGCAAATATTCCCGCGCCGATGATGAAAAACAAACCACCCGCCATCCAAACGTCCTGAGGCGTAATGGCCAGAATATCGCCAAACAGATAGCTGTGAATCTGTCCCCGGCTGCCTTTCAGCAGGCTAAGGATAATAATGCCGACGGCGACCGAGCCGGACAGCAGCAGGGCCATGATGGTGTCCGAGAGCAATTCCGTTTTTTCTTTCAGCCAGAGAATGGCGGCTGCAACCAGCAGACTGACCAGGACCATCGGGATGGTCGGATCAAACAGACCCATCCAAAGGCCCAGCGCAATCCCGGCCAGAGCTGCGTGCGCGATGGTGTCGCTGAAAAAAGACATGCGCCGCGCGGTGACAAAGACGCCCAGCAACGCGCAGAGCGGCCCCAGCAAAAGGGCCGCCAGCAGCGCCCGCTGCATGTAAGGCTCAGTGAACATGATGATGTTGGTATGGCGAAACATGCAGGCCGTAGGCCTGTCGCAATGACTCGGCATTCATGACCGCTTCCGGCGGCCCTTCGCAACAGATAACTCCATTCAGCGCATAGACCCAGGAAGCGTGGCGATACACCATCGAAAGATCATGTGAGACCAAAACGACTGTCAGCCTGTGCCGTTTTTGCACTTCCGCTATTAATTCGTAGAAAGTCTGTTCTCCCGGCGAGTCAACACCCGCTGTCGGCTCGTCCAGCAGCAGCAGTTCGGGCTCTTTCAGCAAGCTGAACGCAATCAGAACTCTTTGCAGTTGGCCGCCGGAAAGCTGGGCGAGCGGACGGTCCAGCAACTTTTCAACGCCGATTTCCGCCATGGCAGAGTGCAGGAACCGATCGGTATCTGCGTGCCGCCGCCAAAACCAGTTCTGCGTCTCGCGCCGGCGCAAGGCCAGGAACTCCCGCACGCTCATGACGAAGCTGCGGTCCAAAACGAGACGCTGCGGAACGTAACCCACCCGTGGCAGCGCCCGCCGCAGATCGCTTTGGCCGAAAAGGCGGATTTTGCCGGCGTCAGATTTCTGCAAGCCTAACAAACAGCGCAAGAGCGTCGTTTTGCCGGAGCCATTCGGCCCGATCAAAGCGACCAGGTGGCCGGCCGGCACCCGCAGGTCCACGCCCCGCAGCGCTTCATGCCCATCGAACGAAACGTGCAATCCGCGCACTTCGATCACGGCAGGGCCGGAATGTTGGCCAAGGTCAGGGTGCATTTTATCGCAGAGACTGGAGAATAGTTTTGAGGTTTCGGCGCATGCCCTCTTCGTAAGCGCTCGGTGCCAGCGGACCCGTTTCCAGAGTGTCCAGTTCAGCAACGGAGATTCGGAGGTCCCGGGCAATCTGCCTTACCAGGCGGGAAGACGATTGCGGCTCAGCAAAGATGGCCCGCACTTTATTCTCACGAATAGCGCCCATCAAGGCAGTCAAATATCGGGGTGAAGGCGGCACATCGGCTGTCTCTTCGATCACCCCAATAAGGCGCAGGCCATAACGACGTGCAAAGTAAGGGAAGGCGTTATGGAAGGTGACAATTGCCTTGTTTCCAAGCGGTTCCAACGCTCCGCGAATGTCACCATCTAATTGCTCCAACTTCGCCACATAAGACGCGGCGTTGCGCGCGTAACCCGCGGTGTTGGGCGGGTCAGCTTTTTGCAGGGCTGCCATAATATTCGTGACCGCCAGGCAAGCCAACCGGGGGTCCAACCAGAAATGCGGGTTGGGAATCGTGCTCTGTTCCGCAACGGAAGGCAGACGCGCAGGCTGGACAGAGTCTGCTTGGTGAGAGTTCAGCGCTGGAGCTTCGTAAATCAGCTCCTGACGCAGACCCGCAGCCGCTTCAATGATGGTGACGGGCTTGTCGCCGCTGATGGCCTTGATGGCTTTATCCAGCCAGGCTTCAAGGCTTAAGCCGTTGATAATGAAGAGGTCCGCGGAACTAAGTTTTCGCAGGTCTTTTGGCGCCAATTGAAAATCATGCGGACTGATCGACTCCGGCAAAAGGTTTTCCACCTCTGCTAGTCCTCCCGCCACGTTCACAGTGAAGCAATAGGTGGGAAGAAAACTGGTGACCACCTTAAGCTTGTTCGACTCAGCGACTTCCGCTTGTGCAAAAACCCCAAGAAGGGGCGCCAGCCATAGACCGAGTAGTCTGCTGGTGCATTTCCTTCCAACTAAGGAAGATCCACAGCGCGGCGAAGCCGCAACCGGAGTTGCAAATCGTTTGCATTCATGCGCCATAAAAAATCCACCTCCAGTTGCCTGAAGGTGGAAGACTGTGCATTACTTCATCAGCAACATCTGGCGCGCGCGCTTGATCGAGCGATTCAACTGGCGCTGATAATGTGCCGGCAATCCGGTGTATTTACGGGGCAAAATGCGGCCCTGGTCGGTGACAAACTGGCGCAGCAAATTGACATTCTTATAGTCAAGCGCATCGACTGTAAAATCGATTTTTGGCTTCGGCCGAGGAGTGCGGAATTCCGTAGTGGAGGTCCTGCCTCGGGTGGAGCGGTTGCTGCCGGGCCTGTCGGTGTTGGTTTTTCTTGGCATAAAGCTTACTTAACTTCCCGATGGAGCGTATGGCGGCGCAGGAAGCGGTTGTACTTTCTCAATTCCACCTTTTCGGTCTGCAATTTCTTGTTGCGGGTCGTAGTGTACCGTGACGGCGACTTGCCTTCTTTGCGGGCCTCCGTGCATTCAATGGTGACGATTTCCCTGGGCATAAACTATTCTTTTTCCTTGACGGGTTTTTCTTCCGCTTCCTCTTCCTCTTCCACTTCGGTGACGCCAGTGCTGTCCACGGTGCCGAGAGTGCCGAGGCGCCGCTGGCGAATAGCGCCGTCACGTTCCAATTGAGTTTGAGCTTCCACTGTAAAGCGGGTCCATGGAATCGCATCCAGGCGCGCCTTCGGGATTGATTTTCCGGTCAATTCGCAGATGCCATAGGTGTTTTTCTCGATGCGCTTGAGCGCCTCTTCAATCTCGTAAACGGCGTCCTGGTCTGCAGAAAGAAGGCTGAGGGCGAAATCGCGGTCGAAATTGTCGGTGCCGGAATCGGCCATGTGCAGGCTGTAGCTGGCCATTTCCTCGGCCGATTCCTTGGCCAAGCCGCTCATTTGGTCCTGGAGACGTTCGCGGAGTTCCAGCAGGTGCCGGTGGTACTTGGCCCACTCCGGTTTGATTTTCACCGGTCCATTGCCCACGCTGGGCACGGAATTGTTGCCTAAAATGGAGGCCGCCGTGGCCGAACCCAGCGCTTTGTTTCGTGAATTCGTTCCAGCCGCCGCTTTCTTGGGACTGTTCTTTTTCGTTATCACAAGTCAATCAACTGCAAATTGTTCACTGTGGAAACCGTATCGCCTCAGTGACCCGGCAATCTGCCGAATCCATTTGCGAGCCGGTGACTGTAGCAAAGGAAAATAAAAGCGCCACTAAAATTTTCAAGAATATCACCGGCTGATTTGGCGGGTTGACCGAAGGTCTTGCTCCTGCCCTCCGGGGCAAGCAGCCCTATCCGTTTTCGATGCAGGCATAAGCATTATGGTTGTGGATGCTCTCATAATTCTCTGCCTCCACTTTGTACCACGTCACATCCGGATGCGCGTTGAGCCGCAAGGCCACGTTCCGCACCAAGTCCTCCACAAACACAGGATTCTCATAAGCCCGCTCGGTGACGGCCTTTTCGTCCTGGCGCTTGAGCAGGGCAAACAATTCGCTGCTGGCCGAGTTCTCCACGACCGCGATCACCTCTTCAATCCAGATGGCTTTGCGGGAGCGAAGTTGCACGGTCACCGTGCTGCGCTGGTTATGAGCGCCGTACTTGCTGATCGCCTTCGAACAAGGACAAAGGGTGGTCACGCCGGCCTGCACGGTCAGAACGAAGTCGATCTCCTTGCCGCAGGCGGTGGCATCGAATCGCGCGGTGTAATCCATGACGCTTTCCTGGCCGGAGACCGGGGCCTTCTTGACCAGGAAAAAGGGAAATTCCATTTCCAGGTGAGCGGTCGAGGATTTCAGTTTCTCCTGCATGGCATAGAGAATATCAGTGATATTCTCCACATGCACGACGCTGCCATGTGCATTCAAAACTTCGATGAACCGGCTCATGTGGGTCCCTTTGAATTCCTTGGGCAAATCGACATACATCCCGATGGTGGCAATGGTGTTTTGCAGGGTGTGCGCTTTGTCCCGAACCTGGATCGGAAAGCGCAAGCCCCGCACGCCCACTTTGTCGATCGGCAACTCCCGGTGATCGCGCTCGCTTTGTTTGTCGTGCAATTTGACTTTGACTTTCATTTCCTGCTCAAGCGAGGGAGATGCAGCAAACCGATCCGAAATTCTCAACATGTCTCAGAGTAACAGCCGGACAAGGTTTTGCAAAAATATTTTGGCAACCGGCCTGTTTTCCGGCCCTCCCTCGCCATGGATTCTCATTGACCGGCAGCTTCATTACGCTCTCCTCCGGCGGCCTCGAGGGGCGTTTTTGCCGGATAGCTTTGACTTGGCACCTAATTATCTCTACTAAAATCACCTCCATGATTCAGCCTGTGTTCTCTGGCGCTGGACGCTTGATCGAGTTAGCCGTCTTTCTCTTGGCTGCAGTCGCGGTTTTCCCGGCCGAGACCTTTAGTGTGGCGACTTACAACCTGGAGAATTACCTTGTCGCCGCGGTGGGTTCACGACCGGCCAAGCCGGCAGCGGCCAAGGCGAAAATCCGTGAAAGCATCCGCGCTTTAAAACCGGATGTGCTGGCCTTGCAGGAAATCGGCGGCACGAACGCGCTTTTCGAGTTGCGCGCGTCGCTTCAAGCCGAAGGTTTGGATTATCCTTATTGGGAATTGGCGGGTGGTTACGACACGAACATTCAAGTCGCTGTTTTGAGCCGGTTTCCCATCACCGCGCGCCGCTCCCACGCCCATGAAGGATTTCTGCTCGACGGCCGCCGGTTTCGGACCAGCCGCGGCTTTGCCGAAGTTGATATCCAGGTCAATTCCAAGTACCGATTCACCCTCCTCACCGCGCATTTGAAATCCCGGCGCCCGGTGCCGGAAGCCGACGAAGCCGATTTGCGCGAGCAGGAGGCCTTGCTCCTCCGGGAGAAGATTGAGGCCAGGCTGAAGGCCAATCCCGCGCTGAACCTTGTCGTGCTCGGCGACCTCAACGATGTCAAGGACTCCAGGTCCACCAAAGCCGTTATTGGCAAAGGGAAAGGGGCTTTGATTGACACCCGTCCCGCCGAAAGGAACGGAGATAACGAGCCGAATCCTGTGCCTTATTTCTCTCCGCGCAACATCACCTGGACGTATCATTATGGGAAGGAAGATACCTACAGCCGCATCGACTATATTCTGATCAGCCGCGCCATGGCCAGGGAATGGGACGCCAATGGGACCTGCGTCCTGGCCATCCCCAATTGGGGAGTCGCGTCGGATCATCGTCCCATCATCGCCCGCTTCCACGCCGAAGAAAGATGACGGCAAATCCCGTCAAGAGTCCCAGTCGGCTGCCCCCGGGAAATCATCCCGTCCCTCGAATAGGAGCGCAGGTGTCCAACCTGCGCTCTCAGGGGACTGGTTCCGGGAATCATCCCGTGCTATGAATCGAATCATGAAAACGACCTGCTTCTCGTTACTGGGACTGCTGCTCCTGACCGCTTGCGCCGGCCTTAAGTCCTCCCGACAGGCCGTCATCCAGACCACTGATGGTCCTGTGTCCGGAGAGAAGATTGGCCTGGTTTTGCCGCACGAACATATCTTCACCGACCTGCGCGGGCCTGAAACACCAGGTTATGGCCAGGCCGATGCCGAAGAGGTCATTCGCGTCATGAAACCGCTTTTGCAGGAAGCCAAAGCTGCCGGGGCCGACCTGCTGGTGGAATGCACCGGCATCGGCGTGGGCCGCAACGTGGCTGTGCTCGCGTGCTTGGCCAAGGAATCGGGGCTGCGCATTGTGGTGCCGACCGGCGTGTACGGGCGGGCGCACTATGCGCCCCAGGCCTACCGCGAAATGAGCGCTGAAGAACTCACCGCCTGGATGGTAAAAGAAATCCGCGACGGCATCGAGGGAACACGAATCAAAGCTGGTTTTATCAAAATTGCCGCCAGCGATGATGCATTGCGGCCGCTCGAGGAAAAATTCCTTCGTGCCGCGGCGCGCGCCGCCCTTCAAACCGGAGTGGCCATTGCCAGCCATACCATTGCCGGGCCGGTTGCAGAACAACAGGCGGACATTTTGGCGGAGGAAGGCCTGTCCCTGGACCGTTTTATTTGGGTGCATGCCCAAGCGGAACGCGACCTCTCCTTTCACCGGCGTCTGGCCAGGCGCGGCGTCTATATTGAACTGGATTCGATCGGCGGCGCGCCACAGGAGGATGCGCGCTGGATCTCGATGATCCGCAATCTGATTGCGGACGGCCACGGCGACCGCGTATTGCTGTCCCAAGATGCCGGCTGGTTCAATCCCGGTCAACCGGGGGGCGGCCAGCAGCGTCCTTACACTTATCTGCTCAAAACGTTTCTCCCGAAATTGCAGGCCAGCGGATTCGGGGAAGCCGACCTTCAACAATTGACGGTCTTGAACCCACGGCGAGCTTTCACCATCAAAGGGCAAGTGCCACACCCCGCGGTTCACGGACCTTGACTTGCGCTTGGCGCGCAGGTTTTCTGCATTTGGCCAAGCTTTCAACAAGGCCGGAAGGGCTTTTGCGCGCCCGCGCTTTCATTGGATCGAACGGACAGCCGAGCGACGGGCTTGATTGGCGTCAGGGTCTAACAGCCGCAGCAGCTTCCATCTTCGCAAAGGAACGGCCGACGGCCAACCGGCGAAACTCTTCGTGCAACTGGGCGATAGCGTTCCGGGAGTAAATGGCATTCATGGCGAATCCGACCACCCACCACCAAATGATGGCCCCCAGGTACCATCCGTCCGTCGAGTCCGAAAAAAAACCAAAGAGAAGAAAACTTGGCGATATGACGAGCGACAGGAAGAATACGAACCAGGGCCAAAGTAAAACCCGGAGCAGGGTCCGCATGAAGGCGGCCAAGGAATTGGGAGCATGCAGCCCTTGCCAAAGCCCGACCCAAGCCAGCGCCGGCGCGTCGATGAACAACATGATCAACATGGCCCAAACCCAGAGAAACCGGATGACGTTTTCGCTGCCTTGTTCGCCGATCAATTCGCCGCCGATCAGAATCAACAGCAGGTCCACGAGAGATATGACCAGAACGGGAAAGGCAAATTGACGCTGCAAGGCTCGAAAGTGACCGCGGCAGATTTTCTCCACGCTGATGGGTGTGACGAGCAACAATTCCAGTTCGCCTGAACTCCGGCTCCCGCTCAAACGCTCGGCCGCTTCGGCCGCAATGGCCATTTTCAAAATGATATGCAACGCCGGCGTCAAGCAGAGAAAAATGAGCAGACTGTAACGGCGGCCCGCGTACCCGAAATGGCTTAAGCAGAAGAGCCAAACGCCTAAAGCCAGACAGATAAACGTCCAGAGATACAACCATTTCCATCGCTGCCGGCTCGACAGCCAATACACCGGATTGCGCCGCAAAATGCGGCGGCGCCGGCGCCGTTGGTCTCCACCGCTCTCGCCCGCCAGCAGGCGCTGCCAGCGCTCCTGCCACCCTGAAATCCAAAAGCGGCGCGAATCGTCCAGGCAAACCCGAGGGAGAATGCGGCTGGCCAATGCCAGGAAGCCGGCGCTCAGCGCCAGCGTAAAGGCCACTGACGGCAGAAAGGTGTTGGGTGGCAGCGCAAACCTTTGGTCGCTCACCAACGCAAAGGCTTGGAACGGCCCGGGAATGACGTAATCAACCGCCCACCGGCGCAGTTCCCCGAACAGACTCAGATCGATTATCGGCAAGCCGATCGTAATCAGCGTGATCAACAGGAAAGCGCCACCAACCGCCCGGCTCAATTGCCGGCTGATGGAGGAAACGAACATGCCTGCCGCCAGTGAAAAAA
>CAYIIH010000153.1:12760-18067 GCA_964363225.1 uncultured Verrucomicrobiota bacterium
GACTGAACTGCTCGCTGGCCAGAAGGCGGAGTTTTCCCAGCAAACTCCGCTGGGCGCTGGTGAAAAGAATCAAGTTGTTCAGCATCCCGATTCCAAACCAAACAGCCACCCAGAAAGTCGGTTTGAGGTCATAGCCGCCGTGCTGCTCGGCAAAGTTGACCGCAATAAAGACAGTGATAAACACCGCCCAGGGCAGGACCAGAACTCGCAAGAAGGCCTGGGTGGTGGCCCGGTCAGCTCTTTTGGCCTTCAAGCCCAGCCAGAAACCGACCCAACCCAACGTGAACGCATCGGCCACGAACATCAGAATCCACGCCGCACAGGCCAGCAGCCAAAGCGATGCTTCCTCCGTCGAGGGATCATGCAGACCGGCCAGCATCATCGCCAGGTCGGCGATCACGATCAGCGTTATGGCCCCGCCAAACTGCCGTTTCAAAGCCAGGAAATGGCCCGCCAGCATCTCCTCGACCTTTAATGGGGTGCATAAAACCAGTTCCAAAGCGCCGGTGCGTTTGGCTTCGGCCAGAGGCTGGCAGGCCTCCACAGCAATCCAGCCTTTGATGAGAGTGTGCAACAAGATGGCGGTGGTGGCATAGACCACAGAATTCAGCAGGTCATCGCGGTACTTGAGGGCGAGCCAAAACCAGAGGCATCCACACAAGCCGAGAAAGCCCAACAAGAAGGCCGGCTTGAGCCGCCAGCGCGCCGCCAGCCAAAAGAACGGATTGACTTCCAGCAAGCGAGTGCGAAACGCCTTTCGTTCGGCTTCGGGTCCGTAGCCCCAGCGCTGCCAGCGTTCAGCCCAACTGACCCGCCTGGCACCGGCGGGTTTGTCCTGCCAGGCGTGCCGCACGATCAGGCTGGCGAGTCCAAGAAAGCACCAGCTCAACCAGTGCGTGAGGAGCACGGACGTCCGAAAAGCGTCGGCCGCGCCTTTGGTGCCTTTGAACAATTTATCGAATGCAAAACCGTAAGCAAACCAAGGACTTGGCAATGCAAAAAAGCTGTAATCATCGGAATATTTCGCCATCGCTCCCAAGACGAGGCTCACGGTGGGAAGACCCCCGGCGATCAGCAAAATCAAAGCCAGCGTCCCGGCTCTGGCTTTCCGTTCCTGCCGGCAGATGGCTGACATGATCATGCCGGCGCTTAGGGAGAAGAAGAGCGTGTTAAGAAGCACCAGGACCATGCGCCAAAACTCGCCGGGGGTCAGCCCGCCCAAAAGCAAGGGGATGGCCATGACCGGCAATATGGCCAGCAACCGGTAAAACGAATCGACCGAATTGGCCACCAGCTTGCCGAATACAACGTCGTATCCTCGCAAGTCTGTCAGGAACAAGAGACCCAGAGTTCCCTCCCGTTTTTCTTCGCTCAGACAATCGGCCGTGACGCTGATTCCTGACAAGAAACAATAGGCAAACGCCAGGCCGGAAATGACTGCGAACAGCATCAAACTGAGCTGGGCCGGCGATTCTGACTTCGCGAACAAAAACCACATCGCCGCCAACAGACCGACCGCCATGAGCGCGGCCAGGAAGCGCACCCAGTAGGTGCGCGGGCGCCGCGCGGAGACGATCAACTCCCGCGTGACAATGGGCAGAAAGGTCATGTTAAGTGTCTCTGGCCTTCAAGGTCGAATCGGTTTTCCAGAGTTGCCAAAGCTTTTTCGGCTGGAACCGCTCCGAAGCAACCTGGCGGAATTCGGTGTGCAGCTTGTCCCTCGCATGCAAGCCGAAGATCAAACTGGTTGCCACTCCGAAGACCAGCCAGGTGATTACGGCATCCTCAACTGCCGGGTCGCTCTGGCCGAAGATGTAAACAGCGCGCCGCTGTCCAATGAGCCACAGTCCCACGCAGACGAGCCAGGGCAGCACGAAAATCCGCAGGACGCTGGCCGCGAGAGCTCGGTTGATGTTCTTGGCTACTAATCCTTGCCACATACCCACCCAGCCCAGCGCATACAGATCGAGCACCAACATAACCACTGCGCCCAAGAATGCGATGCAAGCGACAGGGCGGGTCTTAAACCAGCCATAATCCGTCAGGTTGGTCATCCAAAAAGCCTGGATTAGCAGCACAACGTCCAAAGCCAGAATCACGATGATCGGCGTGAGGAACTGCCGTTTCAGCGCCAGCCATTGACCGTCGATGATCTGCCGGGCCTTTAACGGCGAAGTGAGAAGGAGTTCCAACGTCCCGCTCCGTTGGTCTTCCACCAACTGGCTGCTGGCTTCAGTGGCAAACCAGACTTTCAAAATCGAATGCACGATGATGAAGACCCAGGCCATAATGTCTGGCTCGAACATGGACTTTCCCACTTGCGAATAATCCCAATACCAAAGTGCCGCCATGCTGCCGAGAAACAGCCAGACGGAGGCCGGCTTTAATCGGTTCCGACCAGCCAGCCAGGAAAAAGGGTTCCTGTCTAAGAGTCGCGAGCGAAATTCTTTTTGTTCGGACGCCTTCCCGTAGCTCCATTGCCGCCAGAGCGCCTGCCAGCGCAGACGGCGCGCGCCTTGGGGCCGGTCTTGCCAGGCTCGTTGCAGCAGCGCGCCGGCCCGGAACAGCAAAAGCCAACCGAGCAAATGCGTCAAAAGCAGCGAAGACCAAAAGCTGGCGTTGCCAAGGAAAGGAAGGGGAGCACCACCAATTCGCAAGAACAGGAATGGGTACAAGGCGCTTAATAAGGCGCTTAAGTTGAGAATGACTTCCAAACCAGAACCAATGTTGGGTCTGATGCCGAAAATGTAGAGCAACATAGCCAGAAACCACGGACCCAAGCAGTCCATTAATAGAAGAAAGAAAGTGCCGGACATGGCCTTCCGTTCATGCTCGCACAAGCTGGAGACGAAAACGCCCGCCGAGAGCGACAGGAAGAGCGTGTTCAGCAGCACCAACGCCATCCGCCCGCATTCCTCGGCGGTCACTCCACCCAGGATTAGCGACATGGCCAGCACCGGCAGGATGGCAACCACGCCATAAATGGCGCCCAGGGAACTGGCGGCCAGCTTCCCAAAAGCCACGTCGTAACCTTTCAAATCGGTCAGGAACAGGAAGCCCAGCGTTCCTTCCCGCTTTTCAGTGCTCACGCAATCCGCCGTCAGGTGGACGCCGATGAGCAAACAGTAGAAAAAGGCCAGCGTGGAGAGCAGGTAAAACAATTGACGCCCCTGTTCAGCCGGAGGAAGTTGGGCCATCGCGAACAATTTCCAGCCGGCGAAAAGAAGCCCCACCAGCGCGGCCAAAACGCGGCCCCAGTAAGTGCTTCGCCGGCGCGACGCCGCGCGCAGCTCACGTTCGACAATGGGCAAAAAGGTCATTGGCGGTCAACCTCGGCGGCGGCGCTGGCGCCCTTTCATCGCACCTCGCGGCCTCAAATCGGCAGCCAACGCATGCATGTCCCGTAAGAGGTTCATCGGCTAATCCAGGACAAAGGCCCGGCGGGTCAAGTTGCGATGCAGCAGAACAAGCGCGGTTACCCCGCAAGCAAGCTGCAACCCTATCATCCCGTACACAGTTTGCATCAGGCTGAAGTTCTGCAATCCCCACAAATAAATGAGCCGAGGCAGCAGCAAACCGGTCGCACAGGTAAAGAGCCAGGCGGCGATGAAATTCAGGCGCTGCATGGAAAAGTACAGGCCAATCCAGGGAAGCGTCAGAAAGCCGCTCAGGAAGTAGAGCGGAAAGATGACCTGCCCCCAAAGCCCGGCGCGGTCACGAGATAAGCCGGCAAACAAGGTCGCGTCTTGGGCGAGCTGCCACCAGGCCAGGGCCAAAACCAGTGCCGCAGGAAGGAATTGACTCCAAATGCCGCGCAACCTTCCTCCAATGATTTGATTCTCGCTCAGCGGCGTGACCAGGATCAGCTCCAAAGCTCCGCTCTGTCGTTCGGATCGAAAACTTCCCGAAGCAGTGAAGGCCAGGCTGAGCATCAGCAAATAAGCCAGCCAATATTGCCCGCTCCAAATCCGCGAAAGGCTCGAATCACTCACGAGCAGACACTCCACCAGGATGATGCCGAGGCACCAACCCCAGCGGCTCAGCCGCGCGCTCCAGGAATACTGCTGAAGCCAGCCCATGGGGTTCCGGTCCAGTTTTCTGCTCATTTTGCTCCGGAAAAGAGCGCGCCATAAAAAAGGGGTGCAAAAGGTCTTGAGCAGCCAGAGCTGCCGGCGGGAGGGCGGTTCTTCCTGCCAGGAACTGCGCACTCGTTGAACCGCAAAAAGGACGGCCAGCATCAAGAACCCCAAACTGAGCGCAAACAGAATGAAAATCCACTGCAACCAGGCTTGCTGCATAGCGGCTGGTTCCCGCCCCCAAAGATCCTGCCAGAAGACCAGGGAAAGAGAATCTTCCCAAAGGCTTTGGCGCCAAAATCCATGCCAGATTTCATTCCAGGAGGGCACGGTGCCGCTGCGACTGCCGCGCAGAGATGCATAGCTGCCAAGGTAATTTTGCAGATAGATGTAGCCCAGCCGATGAATGGAACTGAGCAGCGACACGAGGATCAAACTGAAAGCCTCACCCAGGATGAAAGCCCTGGCCCAGTCTTTGGCCCAGCTCGAAGCCAGCAAACCGGCGGCCATGGCCAGCAGCATCGCGACCAGATTCAGCAGCAGAGCGAAGGCGGCGTTCTGCCAGGTGACTCCGCCGAGCAAGAATGGCAAGGCCAGGACCGGCAAAGCGGCCAGAAACAGCGTGGACGCGCGCAATCCATGAATGAGGCTTTTGCCGAGAACAATGCCTCCCGAGGTGAGCGGAGTCAGAAAGAGCAAGCCGAGTGTTCCTTCACGCTTTTCGCGGCTGATACAGTCCGAGATCAAGAGCGGGACGAGAATCCAAATCGTGACAAACACGGTGGCGTTCAAGGTGGAAAATAATCTGGCCCCTAATTCCGCGGGACTACCTGGCTGGTCCCATATAATGAGCGCAAAAACGATCGACACGGCCGAGGCCGCCAGCACCCGCACCCAGTAATTGAAAGGATGGCGCGCTTCTGCGCGCAACTCGCGCTCGATGACAGGCCAGACGGTCACAAAAGAGCGTTACTGAGTTTCGCCTCGGGTCACGCGCAGAAACACGTCTTCGAGACCCAGTTCATCTTCCCACAAGCCGAGGAGCTTCACGCCCCCATGCACCAGTGTTTCCGCGATAAAACTCCCGTCGGTATCATGGCCGGCCAACGTCACCTTGACCTGGCCATCGACGGCCACCGCTTCGGCGACTTCGGAGCGCGCTTTCAGCAACTCGAGGGCCTTGGCCAGATCGCCCGCCACGGTGATCCAATAAATCTGGCCAGCGGCCATT
>CAYIIH010000154.1:0-18052 GCA_964363225.1 uncultured Verrucomicrobiota bacterium
TTTCTTTGCCAAAACCTGAAGTGATCTTTACTCACGAAAGTGACTTGGACGGCTTTGTTTCCGGCCTGCTGCTGCAACGGCTCGCCCAAAAGGCTTTGGGAGCTCGGCCCTCCTTGGAAGCGTATCACAACCACAATTGGCGTCTGCGCAACCTGAACGAACGCGCTGCCTGGGTCAGCGATATGACCTTTGAGACGCGGCTGGATAAGCCGGACTGGGTCGTGATCGATCACCACGCCACTGAAATTCCGGCCAAGAAAGCGATTTTGATTCATGACCTGAACAAGTCCGCCAGCTTGCTTAGTTACGAACTCTGCCGGCAGGAAGGCCTGGGCAGCCCCGCTTTGGACCGCCTGGTTCATTTGAGCAACGTCAGCGACCTTTTTCTGGCCGACGACCCTGACTTTGTCATCGCCAACGATTACGCCGGCCTGGTGAAGACCTACCAGTTCTGGAACCTCTACGAATTGATCCAAGGCGAATTGGAGCGCTTGCTGGATCATCCGCTGCTGGCAGTCATGGAAGTCAAGCGGCGCGTTGAGAATCCGCTCGGCTATGCCTGGAGCAAAGCGCAGGTCACCGAGATCACGCCGATCATTGGCTTCGTGGATACCGTGGTCGGCAACATCAATCTGATTGTGCACCAACTGTTGCAGAAGCAAGAGACGCCTTATCCGGTGTTGGTAACGCTTTTCCGCAAAGGCAACGGCGCCATCATCGCCAGCCTGCGCAGCCGCAATGGAGAAGCACTGAAGCTGGCGGAGAAATTGAAGGGGGGCGGCCATGCCAATGCCTGCGGCGCCGCCCTGCCGCGCTCCGTGCAAACGGTACCCGATGCCATCGAGTACATGCGGCAGGTCTTGAATCCTGCTCCACTGAGAGAGGCGCCTCTCAATAGCCTGGAGGAAGCCTTCGCTTCGATAGAAGGCGACAAAGGGATGGCTCAGTAACCGGTTCCAGTGCGCAGAAAAACTCGGAGCGTTGCAGCCTGCACCTGTCTCAATCGGCGGGTGGAGTTTTCCGATCAGCGGCGGAATTGCATCCAGGAGGATTCGGGCTCGTGCGTGCCGCAGGCGGCATTGGTGGGTGCCTCGGCAGGCAGGTTGTTGGGCGTGACCAGATTGTTGGCCAACAGAAACGCTTCCACCTCATCCCCGCTCACATCGGCCAGCATCCGGCCATCGATCTCGACGCAAGGGCTCAACATTTGGCCGCTCTTTTCAATCATTTCCTGTCGCTGCGCCGGATCGTTCATGATGTCGCGGTCTTCATAAGGCAGATCGTACTTGCGCAGGATAGCCCGCACTCCCTGGCTCCAGCCACACGTGGGTTTCAAATAGGCAATAATCTTTGGTTTAGTCATAGCTTCAGATATTCTGCTACCATGGTGCCAAAAAATGTCAAATCTGCAAACTGTTTCCGGCAAACTGTTTCCCAGCTTTGGAGATTGGACTTTGCACGTTGGACTTGATTGAATTTTCTCCATGCCATTGCGGCTCTTGATTATTCCGGACAAATTCAAAGGAACCTTGACGGCGCGCCAGGCCGCCGAAGCGATCGCCCAGGGCTGGCGCGAGTCGCGACCTGACGATGTGATCGAGTTGCTGCCGATGAGTGATGGCGGCGATGGCTTTGGCGAAGTGATCGCAGGACTGTTGCCTGTGGCAGAGCAAAGCGTCCGCACCTGCACCGCCGCGCGCCAACCGCACACCGGCAAATGGTGGTGGGACGAGAGCAGCAAGACCGCCGTTATCGAAACCGCTCAAATCATCGGGCTGGCTCTGCAGCCTCCGGGGCGTCTTCACCCTTTCGATCTGGACACCTTCGGGTTGGGAGCCGTCTTTCAAGCGGCGGCAGAAAAAGGCGCCCGCTCCTGCCTGGTCGGCATTGGCGGGAGCGCGACCAACGATGGCGGATTCGGCCTGGCACGGTCGCTCGGCTGGGAATTTCGCGATGCCCTGGGGCGAGCGATCGAACAATGGACCCGATTGGAGGCGCTTTCTTCCATTCACCCGCCTTCGCTTGGGGCCGCCGCTGCGAGCAGAGCGACCTATCACCGGAGAATTGAAGAATTGAGCGGGCCCTCGCCCTCCCAAGCCAAGGATCTGCCCCCTGTTTTCAACGACCTGGTGATCGCGGTGGATGTCCAAAACCCCTTGCTCGGTCCGAACGGCGCCAGCCGCATTTACGGTCCGCAAAAAGGATTGCGCCCGGAAGATTTCGCGCTGGCCGAGCGTTGTCTGGAACGGCTGGCAATGACGGTGACGCAGGACTTGCGCCTCGACTGCGCCGCTGAACCGGGCACCGGCGCGGCCGGAGGGCTGGGATTCGGCTTGCGCGTCTTTCTTGGGGGCCGTTTTGCGCCCGGCTTCGGAGTTTTTGCACGGCTGGCAAGACTGGAGGAGCGGCTGCGCTCGGCGCAACTGGTCATTACGGGTGAAGGGGCGCTGGACCGTTCGAGCCTGATGGGGAAGGGAGTAGGCATGATCGCTGATTTGTGCGCCAAAAGGGGCATTCCGTGTCTCGGAATGGCCGGCTCGCTGGAGAGCGCGACATTTTCGGAGGTTGCGCAGCCGCCTTTTGCCCGAACCGCCAGCATTTGCCCTCGCCTGACAACGGCGGATCAAGCCAAAGAAAAGCCTGCTTTCTGGCTCCAGAAACTTTCGGCTGAAGTTGCCGAAGAATGGTCAGCCTTGATCCCGACGCCGGAAGTTGCCCGCGAATCACGCTAAACCATGCGAATGCGCCGAGCATGCCGACACGAGAGCCAGAGCAGCAAAACGATGCGGCAACTTGTCGGCGGCGTGGCCTGGCTTTCGTGTCTTATCGCGTGCTTGGCGGGCTCCACGTCGGTTATCGGTTTGCTGACAATTGGCTTGCCGCGCTGGCAGAGCGTCCCTAATTTGCCCGCGCATGGCGCTAAAGTTTCTCAGCCTCTTTGGGCTGGTGATCATGGTTGGCCTGGCTTGGGCTGTTTCCCTGAATCGGAAATTGTTTCCCTGGCGAACGGTGGTCAGCGGACTGGCTTTGCAGTTCATCTTTGCCTGCCTCATTCTTAAAACGGAACCGGGCGCAGCCGTCTTTGTCCTGGCCCAGAGAGCCGTCACCCGCCTCATCAGTTTTGCCGACGAAGGCGCCATCATGGTCTTCGGGCCGCTGGCCACGAAATCATTTCTCTCCGAAAAATGGGGCGCGGAAAACGCCATGATTTTCGCCATCACCGTTTCAGCCACAATCATCCTGGTCTCGTCTTTGTCGTGCCTGTTGTATCATTACGGCATTCTGCAACGGGTGGTGCAAGCGGTGGCCTGGGTGATGCAGCGGGTCATGCGCACCAGCGGCAGCGAAAGCCTTGCGGCGGCGGCGAATATCTTCATGGGCCAGACCGAAGCGCCGCTTGTGATCAAGCCCTATTTGGCCCGCATGACGCAAAGTGAAATCATGGCGCTGATGGTCGGAGGCATGGCGACCATCGCCGGTGGCGTGCTGGCCGCTTATGTTTCATTTGGGATTTCGGCGGGACATCTGTTAACGGCCTCGGTCATGAGCGCGCCGGCTGCTCTGATGATCGCCAAAGTGATGGTCCCTGAAACGGAACAGAGCGAAACGGCCGCAGGTGCTTCCGCCCGCATCGAGCGTGAGACCACCAACGGCCTCGATGCGCTTTGCCGGGGCGCGAGCGACGGGTTGACCTTGTCGTTGAATGTCATGGCGATGCTGATCGCGTTTGTGGCGGTGGTGGCGCTGGCCAACTATTTGCTGGCCTTTCCCCAGCACAAATTGGGGGTGGCAGACCCGATCACATTGCAGACGGTCTTTGGCTGGGCCAATGCGCCGTTCGCCTGGCTGATGGGTGTGCCGGCGAAGGATTGCTTTGCCATCGGCCAAATCCTGGGCGAGCGCATCGTGCTCAATGAATTTGTCGGCTACTTGTCGCTTGCCAAAATAAAGGCGTCGCTGGATGAACGCAGCTTGACCCTGGCGACGTATGCGTTGTGCGGCTTTGCGAATTTCACCAGCATTGCCATTCAGATCGGCGGCATCGGTTCGCTGGCTGCGACCCGGCGCCGCGACCTGGCCCGCTTGGGGCTGCGCGCCATGGTGGGCGGCCTCCTGGCTTGCTATCTGACGGCGACGGTGGTGGGAATTCTGATTTGAGCGTGGATAAAATCGCTTTCCCTTGCCTGATAATCTGCTTAATTCAAAGAAGCAATTGAGAGATGCACAGCGGCTTAAAAATATTCTTGTATATCGTGTTCATCACCGGCGCTTGCCTGTCGGGCTACTCCTTTCTGAACCAATATCGGCGGCTGTTTACTGAACCCGCCGAAGTGTCTCTCAGCAAAACTATTGCACTCACGGCATCCGCCAATGAGGCTGCAACCTCAACCAATGAGGCTGGGTTGACGAATGAGGCTGTGGCCGGGACGACCGAGGCCACGGCTGCGACCAATGAGATTGCGGCGTCCGCGAATGAATCATTGACGGCCAGCAACGAAGTTGCGACGGCCACGGACTCAAGCACGCCTCCCGATAATCAACCGAAGCTGACGAAAGAAGACCTTAAGACGGAGCCTGACGATTCCCAATCCGGCGGTTACGCCAATCTGGTGATCAACACCGGACTTTTTTTTCTATCGGTCATTGGCCTTGGCGTGTTGGTCGGCAATGATGTGTCACATTTTTTTGGCAGCCGCGCTCTCAAATTCCTCTACAACGATGAAGGCGAGGCATTTAGAGATCCGGAGTACGAGTTGGCTGAGCAGGAATGGGCCGATGGCAATCACCTGGAGGCCATTCGCCTGATGCGCGATTATCTGAAAAAGTATCCTCGGGAACAGCACGCCGCCTTGCGCATCGCCGAGATTTACGAGAACGATTTGCACAATTATTTGGCCGCGGCGCTGGAGTACGAGGAAATCCTCACCAAGAAACTGCCCGCCGAGCGCTGGGGTTGGTCTGCGATCCATCTCTGCAACCTTTATCTCAAGCTCGACCAGCAGGAAAAGGCCGTCGCGCTTTTGCGACGCATCGACGCCGAATACGGCGAGACGGCGGCAGCCGAGAAAGCGCGCCAGCGTCTGGCGATGTACGATGGCGGAGACCAAAACACCTTAAATGAAGAACCGCCGCCGCCGACAGGTTGACGGAGCCACAGCCAAACGAGCAAATGGGGTCACATCTCAACATTCAACATTATATCCAATTGCTCCGCGAACGAAGAGCCCGGCAGTGGTTATGTGGGTTGGTTCAATCGCCGACGCTGAAGGCGAGTTGGACTTTGCGGTTGCGCGCTGAGCGGTGAGGTGCATTGCATGTCGCTTGGCCGAGGACCGTTTACCGCCACATCAATTCCGCAATGCCAGCAAATTGTTGAATGTTGAGATGTGACCCTAATTCGACCAAACTGGAAATTTTCAATTCTCAACTCCGTCCGCTTTCGCTAAATTCGCAGCGTTATTGCGGTGACACTTGCTGCGGATCGAAAACGCGCCGGGGTCGCCGCCGATTATTTATGTCTGACTCTTACATACAGAATTTGCTGGCTGAACGCATTGGGGGAAACCAATACGGGAAGTCCGCCGCCATTTATAAGTTTGAGAAGATCAAGCGCGCCAAACGCGCGGCCCTCGCCGCCAATCCCGGCACGGAAATCATCGATATGGGCGTGGGCGAACCGGATGAAATGGCCTTTCCGGAAGTGGTCAACGAATTGCACAAGGAAGCGCTCAAATCGGAGAACCGGGGGTACGCGGACAATGGCGACGCCGTGCTGCAGCAAGCGGCGGCCCGATACCTGGACCGCGTGTGCGGCGTGAAGAATATCGATCCGGAAACAGAGGTAATCCATTCCATCGGGAGCAAAGCCGCCCTCTCGATTTTGCCGGCCGGTTTGGTGAATCCGAGTGATTATGTGCTAATGACGACCCCGGGCTATCCGGTCTTCGGCACGCACTCGAAGTATTACGGCGGCTTGGTTTATAACCTGCCTTTGACGGAAAAGAACGGTTTTTTGCCCGACTTGGAGAGCATTCCACATGAGGTCTTGGCGAAAGCGAAGGCGCTCGTCCTGAACTATCCGAACAACCCGACCGGCGCGAGCGCCACTCCTGAGTTTTTTGCGCGCGTGGTGGAGTTCGCGTCGCGAAACCATCTCGTGGTCATCCATGATGCGGCTTACGCGGCTTTGGTGTTTGAAGGCAATCCACTCAGCTTTTTGGCCACGCCGGGCGCAAAGGAGGTTGGTGTGGAACTGCATTCCGCGAGCAAGAGCTTCAATATGACGGGGTGGCGTTGCGGGTTCGTGGCTGGAAATGAACTGTTGGTGAAGGTTTACGGCGACGTCAAAGACAACACGGATTCCGGGCAATTCCTGGCGATTCAACATGCGGCGGCCTACGGTTTTGACCATCCGGAGATCACGGCCCAAATCGCCGCCAAATACTCGCGACGCATGGACGGGCTGGTGCAGGTGCTGCAAGGGGCCGGCTTCAATGCCCGAAAACCCAAGGGTTCCTTCTTTCTCTATGTCCAGGCTCCAAGAGCCGCGGTCAGACAGAACGGCGTGCGTCTCGAATTCAAGAGTGCTGAAGAAGTGTCCCAATGGCTTATCACTGAGAAACTGATCTCAACGGTGCCCTGGGATGATGCCGGAGCCTACCTGCGCTTTAGCGTGACGTTCATGGCCAGGGGTGTGGCTGATGAAAAGCGCGTCTTCGATGAGATTGGGCGGCGGCTGGGCGACGTGCGCTTTGAGTTTACGGCTGGCGTGGCGTGACGACGCGGTAATAGCGGCTTTTGTGGCCGGCAATTGAATCGGTAACTTCCACGATACGTGTGGCAGGCTGCGCCTCGGAGTCTCTTAACCTCAGCCATATTCCCGCGTCGAACGATTCCGTGTATTGGACGGAATAAGATTTGCCGGCGACAGCCTGGAATCGAATTCTGATTTCAATGTTGGATCCTGCCGTCCATTCGATGGATTCAATCCTGACCACGCTTTGGGCATCGCGCGGATTGGTGCCGCTCATGAATTCCCGCAGGTTCGTCTGGCCATCCCTGTCCGGATCGGCCTGATCACCGCTGATAGATGCATTGGCCAACTCGGCGGCGGTGAAGTAATCCGCTTTCCAGGAGAGCAACGTGTCCTGGCCGGGGGATGCGCCGGCCGGACTGGGGCGCCAGTTTATTGGATCGTTTCCGTAACTTCGAAGATTGATGCGTTCAAGGGAAGGGCCGGAGCCCGCGGCATTGGTCGGCCAAGGTGACAGGTTACCGTATCTGACTTCATCGACCGTGACGTAGGGCACAAATGCAACGCCATTGGTGTCGATATCGGGCGCGTCCGGCTGCTGCAACTGCAGGAATTCTCCGTTGTCTTGCAGGGCGCCGGAGTAGGGACCCAACACTACCACATCAGCAGGCAGATTGTGTTTGGCGCGAAACGCCACCGGATCGGTCCCCGCCACCACGAGCAGGCCATGAGCCGGGATTTGGACATTGGCTGGAAAAGTGAACGCTGCTCCGTTGAGTTTCCAGGTATTGGTCGGATGAACCGGGTCGTAGAGTCTAATGGCGTCGTTGGAAGTGTTCTTCAATTCGATAAATTCATCTCCGCCGGGGGCTGGATGGTACTGAATTTCACTGATAACAACGGGTCCCACGCGTGGACCGGCGTTCACAGAGCCAAACGTGTTCGTCTCTTGAGGCGGATAAAGGATCTCGCCCGTGCTGCTGGCGTAGCGTCCGAAGGAAACGCCGTTGGCCGCGGCGTCAAAGCGAAAGCCGTCGCTGTATCCCGTGAGATTGCCGGCATTATCCGCCGAGAAGAGGAAAACCTCCTCGCCATGCGAACTCAGTGAAAAACTGGGATCGACCCCCGAATTAGTGTTGAAATCGGCCTCCGTGAACACGCGGTAGCCGTTGCCGGCAATGGTCGTATCCGAGGGGATGCGGAACTTCTTCGGGAGGGAGCGGTCATCGGTCAGGAACCAGCCGCCGATATTCACTTCGTTGGTGGCCGGGTTGAAGCATTCGATGGCATCCAACAGTGGCGGATCGGTGTGGGTGAGGATTTCATTGATCAGAATGCCTGGAATGGGCGTGAGCGCGGGATCGGTCAGGCCCGGCGACCCGCCCAACCTGGCGCTGCGCCGCCAGCTCGCTTTGGCGTTCCAGGTATCCCAGGGAGCCGACTCGTCCACGATGACGAGGGCGAAACCCTGTCCATCCGTTACCGGGTCCCAACTGTTATTGTAGTCAAATTCGAGCACCTTTTCACCCATCGCGTCTTCGAGCCGCAGGTTTTCTCCGTTATTCTCCAAATTGCCCGAATACGTTCCGGCGATGTGGAAACCGCTGCCGTAACGGGCGGCAAACGCCGCCTGGTTTTTCGTCAGCAAAACGGTCTGGCCGGCGTCGAGATTCGTGACGTTGCTGCCGGTAAAATCGAAGTCGATTCCGCCGACAAAATGCACGCCCCTCAAATCCAGCGCGACCGGCCCGATGTTTTTCAACTCGAGGTATTCAAAATCCTCCTGGTCGAACGGGCTTCCGATGGGTGGCGGCGCCGGATGATACATGATTTCGGTGACGCGGAGATACAGTTGAGCGGCACTCGGATTGCCGGCATAGGTGATCGAGTTGACGAGCCGTCCCGAGTCATCCAGCAGATGAACGGTCTCGCCGCGCGCGGAGAGTTGTCCTCGGTAATTGCCTTGGACAAAGAGAGATTGGCTGCCACCCGGTCCGTTGGTGCGCGCGCGAAAGGCCACCACATCGGGCGAGACATAAAGCGCGCTGTTGGTGGGGATGACGCCGCCGCCCTGAAAGACGTGCTGGACCGCGCCGGCCAGTTGCCAGCGGGAGATGTCCACCGCGTAAGAATTGGTGTTGAAAAGCTGGATGTATTCCTGGGACTGCCGGCCCGAAGCCGGGTTAAAGTCAATGGCGCTGAATTTGATGAACGAATTTGTGGGCTGCGCGGTTGGCACCTCTTTTCCCCGGGGAGGGGCCAGGTTGTATAAATAGGTGCGGCGCGCCGGAAGATACTGGGCTTTCAGCAAGCTGACGGCTTGAGTCAAAGTTTGGCGTTGGCCCCAACTGGCCCACTTGGCGAAGTCCAACGCGGCGTCAGGGGCAATCTGCGTGTATAATTCGTCAATGCGCCGTTCGAACTTGAGTTGCTCCAGCGGGGTGCCGGGCGGTTGAAGCAATTGGTCCATGAGCGTACGCACCCGGCGCTGGTACATCTGCTTGAGGGCCGGGGTGGCGAACAACGCGGCGGGCAAGGCATTGTTGCCGCCAATGTAAAGCGGGGCGTCAGGGTGGAGTGCATCGTCAAAGTAAGTCTGGGCCGAATTCCAATTCCGGCCAAAAGTGAGATCGACATCCCACGGCAGGTACTGCCATTCCCCGGTGCCTTCCGTGTCGCGATAAGCGTAATAGTTCTTGTGACAGCAATCGATGCCGCCGGTGATGACCATGGCGGCGAGATAATTGATCATTTCCGGAATATTGACGTTATCGTAAAGGTAACGCGCGCGAGCCGCGCCCGTCAGTTTGGTGCCATTGATCAGCGCTTGCAGATCGGAGTTGTTTTCGCTCTTGCGGGTCTTCTTCTCAACGCCGGTAGTGGCGGAGTCGAGAGTGTTGTACATCTTGTAAAGAGCGCCGCGGGTGTCCAATCCCAGACGCTCCAGGAAAACGTCATCGCCATTCTCCACGAAATGGGCATCGCTAAAGAACGTGGCGTTACGCTGCACACGCACGGCAAAGGCGAAATGGTAGGGTGACCCGGCGTTGCGGTACGTTTCGTATGACAGCATATTCCGCATGTGGGCCTTGTCGGGATAGGTGGTGAGCAGGTTGATGTCATGGATGCGGGGCTGGTCCGGCGCGTAGCGCAGGCGGTAGCCGGAGTTCATGTCGAAGTTATAGCTTTTCTTGGGAAAGCCGAGGCTGGACTGGCCGTGAGCATAAACGAGAATATTGTCGTAAAATTCTCCGTCGTAAAAGATCGAGCTGCGCGAGCCGGCGGAGTTGTCGGCTGCGCTCGGGTTTTGAATGAACCAATGGAGGACAGGCAAGGCGCTGGTCACGGCCGGGTTGGCGACCATGGTGCCGAGGTACTGCGGGGAATTCTTCGGATCGGGATATAAAGGCCAGCGCGACGTGTTCCCTTTCGAGTCGCTGGCCGTGAGGGCGTAGCGGACCATTTGACCGGGAGTGGACGCACCGGCAGGAATGTAGCCGCCGTACAGGCCATCTCCAGTCAAGCCGTCACCGTGCATTCCGTCGTCGGACATCGAAATGCTCGCTTCCACGCCGTACATGACCCGATAAATCAGCGTGACTTTGTTGACGGCATTGAAGGTTGGCGCCACCCGGCCCGTGACCGACAGGTCTTCATTATCCATCGGGAGGGACGGTGTGTGAGCCGCCTCGAGAATGAGCGGCCCAAGATTTGTATTGCCGAATCCATTGATGCGCCCGGGTGTGGGCGCGGAGAAGTAACGCTGGGAAGTGGGATCCGCCGTCTGGCTGATGGCCTGCAATTCCGGAAGAATGAGAAAATCAGCGTCCGTGGCGTTTTCGTTCAATCCGTGGATGGCCAGCACGTTGGTGCCAACCTGGAGCAGGCTCAGGAATCCGGAAAGGTTAAACTCCTCAAAATGAATGGCTTCTGAATCGAGGCGCGCGGCCGTGGCGGAGGAATTCCAGGCGGGCGCAGCGGGGGCGTTGGCGCTGGCCACCTCGAATCCGTTGAGGTAAGCGATGAAGCCGGCGTCATATTTCATCCGCAGAGTAAGAAACTCAAAGGCCGAAGGATCGGTTACGGCAAAAGGAAAGCGCAGGTACGCGGAAGCATTGAAGCCGCGCATGGCCATGTCGATCGGAGTGCTGATCTGATTCGCCAGGCTGGCCAGGGCGCGGATTTTGACGCTGAGCAATGTGCCGTCGCCTTTGTCGTCTGTGCTGGTGCCTGTCCCTGCCGCAGCCAGCGCGATATCAATGAAATCGCCGGGCTGAACGCCGGTGATCTCCAGGCTGCGCGTCACGCCGGTGACGTCATTGCCGGCGATCGTGGCGATATCCTTCTGCGTTCCGTTATAGAAAACCCTGGCCGTGACTCCAGTGCCGCCGGCAGCCTGCTTGGCCAATTGCCATTCGATGCTGATGGTGCCGCTCGCCTTGCAGCGCCAGCGGCGGATAGTCCAATGTTCCTGGGCATTGTTGGCTCCGTTCGGATGCATATAACGCTCGCCGATCTCGTCGAAAGGCGGGTTGCCGTCATACCACTTCCAGGAGGCGCCATTCCAAAAATTGTAGGGGCTGTGAGGTCCTTCATCGTTCGGGAAAGCAATGAAGTCATTGGTTTGGTAGCGCCCTCCCAGATCGGTCGTTTTATTGTAATAACCATAGAACCAGTTGTTCTGGCCTTGCGTGCCTGAAAAGTCAGCGACCGAATCCGCCACCAACTCCGGCGGAGGCGGTTGGCTGTCCGCTTCGTATCCGACACCGTTTATGACCGGCAGCCAGGCGCCGTCATCGAAGTCAAGCGCTGTCCAAGCAGCGCCGAAGAAATCGTCCACCGGCACCGCAATCCTAGCCGGCGCATTGCTGGAAATAAGCGTGATCACCGTCTCCCGCAGGGGAATGCCAAAGGAAACGTCGCTGACCTGGACTGGGAATGCCGGTTTATATTCCCAGGCTTTGGTGATGGCATCCGGTTGCACCAGAGCCAGATACTCGCCGTCAGCGGTCAGTTTGAAATTGCTGTGCAGTTGGGAGCCGGCTGTGGCTCGGTCTTTGTTGGAGGCAAACACCACCAGGTAGCTGTTCGCCGGCAGCATGACCCTGGGGAATCGCCATTTATCCAAATCAGAAGCCGAGTCCGTCAGGAACCAGCCCTCCAGGTTCAACGGGTCAACGCCGCCATTGTAAATCTCGATCCAATCAGAAAACTCGCCGTCCTGATCCGCCAGTGTCCGGGAGTTGCTGGCCATGAACTCGGTGATAACAGGCTGGCAGTAGGCGCTGGCGGCAACAGCCAGCGGCCATAACCATTTCAGAAGCCGGGGGCAGAGCAAGTCTGATTTCATCAATCAATTGTCTAAGAACGCGCGCACATTGAAACACTTTTCGACTGTTCCGCAAGATACTCACGTACAGCCGGGAGCGCACCGAAAAAACCGAACCGCTCAGCCCCAGGACGGTCATGCGTCAGGAGCGCGCGCTCCAACCGAATTGTCATGAGCATTAAGCCGTCTCCACGCAGTAAGTGAAGCCGGATAAAAACCGCAGAGACGCGAAAGACGCTGAGAAGATTGAGTTTCCAGCCGGTCGGAAGCCATTCACCCTTCCGTGACCGAATCGGAATCAGCACTTCTTCGTTCCTCTCAGCGTCCATCGCGTCTCCGCGGTTCAATTGGCCGCGCTTGAACTGCATTGTGCCGGCTAAGGCTGTTGCGGGGTGACGATGCGATAATAGCGATTGCTGGGCTGGCCGGAAATGGCGCCTGAAACCTCCACCTGGCGACCGACCGCCTCCGCCGCAATATCTTTCAACTTTTGCCAGGCCCCACCGTTCACCGAATCGCAATACTGCAAGGTGTAGGTTTTTCCAGCCGCAGCAAGGAACCGGATCTTGATGGTGCCGTCTGAGCCGATGATTGACTCCGTGGTCTCAATCTTCAGTACGCTTTCCACGTCGCGCGGATTGGTCCCGGCGGTGTACTCCTGATGGTTGGTCAATCTGTCGCCATCAGGATCGGCATTGTCGCCGCTCAGGGTGGGATCAGCCAATTCTGCCGGGGTGAAATAGCGCGCTCGCCAGGCGACGATGGTTTCGCCGCGCACCGTGACCATGATTTCATCGCGAGCCGAGAGTTCGCCGTCGTCGGCAGCCAACTGCAGCACGTAAATTCCCGGCGCCGAAAAGGTCGCGGTCGTTTGGGCAGAATTGGTGTTGGCAAAGGTGACGCTGCCAGGGCCGCTGACTTTCGACCATGCGACTGCAAATTGGCCTGGCGGAATGGGCAGTCCATCATCGCTGGCCGTTCCGTTCAAGGTGGCTGCGGTGGGCCAGGTGACGGTCAAGTCGTTGCCGGCGCTGGCCAGAGGCGCTTGGTTGGCCGGAAGCGCCAGTCCGGACAACTCAAGATCAAAGCTGATGTCGCTGCTGCTGGTCCGGCTGACTTGATGAATCTCCACCGCGACAACATTGGTTCCTTCTCGCAACAGCGCCGGATCGGCTGCCTTCTCGAAAAACGTGGTCTCGTCAGTGCTCCCCACCACGCCACTCGCCAATGTTTGAAAAGCGATGTCGCCTTCCGGCATGTTGCTGCGGAAAACTTCGGTGCCGTTCAGATAAACCACCCCGCCGTCGTCTCGCAGCAATTTCACTGTCAGTTCCTTGACCGAGGACACCCCTTTAACCACGAAAGAACGCCGGAAATAAGTCGTGGCGTATTTGTTCCCGCTGTTCGGTCCGAAACTGACCATTGTGTTTTCCGGCCTGCCGTCGGAGGTGTCGCCATAGCCTAATTCGGCTGGCCCCGACTTCCACGTGCTGTCGCTATACGTCAACGAAACCCAATTCGTTCTCTGGTCAGACCCATCGTCCAAATACCTCCAGTCCGAGCCTTTGGCCACGAAAGTCACCGCAAAAGGGGTTCGCTCGACCACTATTGTCATTTCGTCCCTAGCCTCCAATTCGCCGTCATTCGCCGTCAGGCGCAACACATAAGTGCCGACGCCAGGAAAAGTGACGCCGGTGCTCAACTGGTTAGGCGTCGCAAAAACAACGGATCCCAGGCCACCCACCTGGCTCCAGGTGATCTGCAAAGCGCCCGGCGGATTGGGCAGTCCATCGTCCGAGGCCGTGCCCACAAGATTCGTCGTCAACGGATAGGTTGCCGATTGGAACGTTTGATCTGCACCGGCGTTTACCCTTGGGAAGCGGTTTCCGCTGTTTTCAAAACCCGGTGACGGAGCGCCAAAGCTGGCCCGCCAGTTGATGGGATCATTGCCATAGACGCCGGCTTTGATCCGTTCCAGCGAAGACCCGCCGCCATCGGCGTTGGTTGGCCAGGGTGCTTTGTTGTTGTAGCGCACTTCATCCACCACAATGTAAGGCACGAAGACGGCGCCGTTCGTATCGATATCCGGCGCGTCCGGGCGCTGGAGCTGCAGCCGCTCGCCGCCGCCCTGCAAAACTCCAGGGAACGGACCCAAAACCGGCACGCCGGGAGGAACGTTGTTTCGCGCGCGGAAACCGGCCGGGTCCGTTCCGGAAACGACCAACAATCCGTTGGCGGGAATCTCGAAGTCAGCCGGAAAATCGAAGCCGATTCCGTTGATTTTCCACCGGTTCGTGGGAAAAGCCGGATCGTAAAGCCGGACCGGGCCGCCGCTGATGTTCTTCAATTCGATGAACTCTTCCTCTCCGGGTTTGGGATGGTAATGGATTTCGTTGATCACCACCGGACCGACCCTCGGCCCGGCATTGGTCAAACCGAGAGAGTTTGCCACTTGAGCCGGATATTGGGTTTCGCCCGTGCTGATCACATACCTCCCGAAAGTGATGCCGTTGGCGGCGGCGCCAAAACTGAAACCATCGCTGTAACCGGTCAGGTTTCCAGCCGCATCACCGGAATAGAGATAAATCTCCTCGCCATGGGAACTCAGGTTGAAGCTTGGATCAATCCCCGGAGTTGGATTGAAATCGGCCTCCGTGAACACCACGTATCCGCCGGTCGGAATGACCGTGCTCGCCGGGATGCGAAACTTCTTCGGCACGGACCGTTGGTCGGTGAGATACCAGTGGCTCACGTCGGCAGCATCGGGATTCGGGTTGTGCAGTTCGATGGAGTCCAGTTGCGGCAGGTCCGTATGGGTCAGCACTTCGTTAATCCAAACAACCGGCACGTTGGAAGGCGGGTCATCGGTGCCGGGCGATCCGCCGACGCGCGAGCTGGCCCGCCAATTCGCCGCTTCATTCGGATTCGAATTCAGATTCGGATTGACGGGCACCAGCGAAAAACCATCGCCATCCGGCGACAACGGCCAAGGGGATTGATCGCCGTAAGCCAAGGACACAATCGGCGTTCCCACCGCGTGGACCAGCGTCAGCCTTTCGCCGCCGTTCGAGAAACGGCCGGTATAGACGCCGTCCACTTGCGCGCCCGGGTATTTGTTGGTAAACGCCGCCGGGCTGTGCACCAGAACCACAAACTGGCCCGGCGCAAGTTTTGTCCCGTTCGGAAACGTGTAGTTGATGCCGTTGGTGAAGCGCACGCCGCTCAGGTCCAGCTCGGCAGAAGCAACGTTTTTCAATTCAAGGAACTCAAATTCGTCGCCGTCCACAGCGCCGCCTGCGGGTGGGTGATACATGATTTCCGTGATCAATAGTTCGGTGAAGGTCTGGATGACCACGAACGAAGCCTCGTTCAAGGCGCTCCAGTTGGTGCCGTTCAGAACGCGGGATTTGGCCTGCATACTTTCGTTCAGGACCACTGGACCCTGGTAGCGCACTGCGCCGGGTGCAACCGCCCCGCCCATCAGGCGCGGGTCAAAGCCATCCAGCGTGTAGTAAATGATGCCGGCCGGAGCGCTCATGCTCAGGCTGAAACCGCGGTTGATATTCCCGCCGTGCCGGTTGAACGATGGCGCCACCACGCTCGGATAAAGACTTTTGGCTTTCAGTTGATTGAGCACAATCGTCGATCGTTGCGGAAAATAGTTGTTCAGGACTGCGTTGATGGCGGTGACCCATTCCACGTCCCGCGTCATCGGGGTGCCGCGTTTGGCGTCGCCCCAGCGGGCCGATTCCCCAACCACGGCGCGGTCGATCTCCGCTTTGCGCGCCAGAAACTGGGCGGTGCAGGCCTGCGGTGTCAGCAGGCCGCCATTGAAAAAGTACCGATGCACATGGTCCGCCACCAGCATGCGGAACTCGGCGTTGGCCTGCATCTTTTGAAAAATCCACTGCGGATTGCTTTTCGTCACCGAAGAATCGCCCGCGGTAAAAGGCCCGGTCCGGTCGCGATTCAGGTCCCAGGGAAGCAAGGTGTGCTCGGCGTCATGGACGAAAAAGCGGAAGCCATCCGGCCCATTCCGGTTGCGAATGCCGTACCAGTTGTTCGGACTGGTGTTGCTGAGGAAATTTGAGATGGGCGCGTCCAGGTTGCCCCCGTAGAAGGTCACCAGCATGTAGTCAATCAGGTTCGGCAAGTCCACCAGGTTTTCGTAGGCCGGATTGCGCGTGCCATCGGGATTGTTGCCCAGGACTCTCTGGTAAGCGGCGTCCGTCGCCAAGCCCGCCCTGGCCAAATTGTAAAGCCGCGTCCAAGCGTTCATATTGCCGTCCGTCGCATTGATGGTGTAGGGGCCGGCCTCCACCTTGATGACATCGTAATCGTCCTTGTTTCCGCCAAAGTAAGTTTCGCCGTAGGAAGCCTCGGGCCGCTCGCAAGTGTTGAAGAGACCCCAGTACTGGCCGTTAATGTAAAGGTGATAAAAGTTGCCCCGTTCCGACTGGTGGCCCATGGCCAGTTGCACGTCCCGTGAGAACTGGTCCCGGAGGAAAACGCCGTTGGCATCCCCCTGAAAGCTCCAGGAATAATTCTGAAAAGTCCGCAGATCGATGGCATCGAAGGTATCGGTGCCCGCGTCGCCGAACAGCGGGTAGCGCAGCTTGGGTGTGCCATATTCCGAGCGAAAGAACAAACGGAAGGCGTGTTTGGGATTGCCGGTGCTGCGGCTGAAACCGCCGCGAATGCGCAGGCCGGCGTCGATTTGGAAGCCGTCGCTGCCGTCGGGATTGATCAGTTCCACCGAGCAAGGCCGTTCCCAGGCCGCTCCTTCCTGGCCGGGATTCGCATAAATCCCGGTCGAGGAACTAAAAAGGTCATTCAAGTTCATCACAATGGCAAAAGAAGGAAGAGCCTTGAGATCGTTTTTGATCGTCCCGCTGTATTTGGCATTGTTGACCACGTCCGGGTCCATCCCGTAATCGACGGTGTTCCCTCCCCAACTGCTGGGCCAGCCGGGCGGGGCCTGGCCATTGGACGATTGCCGGATCACATCGTCCAGAAACAGGTAGGTGTGGGTATCCACGTTCGACGGCAGAAAACCCGTCCTAAACGCCGCCGCGCGCAGCACGGTGGTCCGGTTGATCAACAGGGGGGCGGCATAGACGATGCCGTTCGTCACACTCGGAGGAGTGCCATTGGTGGTGTAGCGAATCACGGCGTTGGTCGTTTCCGTCGTGATCGCCAGCGTAAAGGGTGTCTCGTAAAAACCGCGGTCCACGCTGAACTTTGTGTCGGCAACCAAGGCGATAAAGCCGGCCGCATTGGTCGCGCCCGGCGTCGGCTTGGCAAAGTAGTAATTGGTTCCCTGGAATGTGCCGTAGGAAATATCCGCCGACTGCTCAGGGTACTCCGGGGCGAACTCCGAAACCACATTGGTGCCGTCCGGGCGCACCAGCGCCAGATACTCGCCGCCGGCACTGAGGCTGAAGCCCGTGTGCAATTGCGCCCCGGCCACCGCCTTGTTCTTCCCCGAAGCAAAGATCACCAAGTAGCGATTGGCGGCCAGATTGGTGTTCGGAAAAGTCCATTTGGTCAGTTGGTCCGGATCATCCGTCAGGTGCCAGCCTCCGAGGCTGACGGCATTGGCGCCGCCGTTGTAAACCTCGATCCAATCGGAGAAATCACGGTCCTGATCTGCCAGTGTCTTGGTATTGCTGGCCAGAAACTCGGTGATGGCCAACTGGCCTTGAGCCGGGATGCCAACGATCGCCAGGATCAAGCCGGCTAAACAGACTAAACGGACCAAGCACAGTTTCATCGGCAGCAGGTTAAAGCAGAATGCAAGCCAATGACGGGAGGGCCACAGCCTAAGCGGACTGTCGATCTGTCTGACGTCGCACGGGCGGGCAGTCCCCTCTGCGAAGCAGCACCGCAACAGCTTGGATTTCACCTTTTTTAATGGGTCTTCTGGAAGTCGAGTGGGTAGTTTTTGGTTCTGAATGTGGGTTTGAGCT
>CAYIIH010000155.1:0-18045 GCA_964363225.1 uncultured Verrucomicrobiota bacterium
TGTCGCACGAGATTCGCACGCCGCTCAACGCCATTCTCGGCTTTTCTCAACTGCTCCAACGGGACCGCGCGTTGACGGGCCCGCATCGGGAGCATTTGCGCACCATCAACCGCAGTGGCGAGCACCTGCTGGCGCTGATCAACGACATTCTGGAAATGTCCAAGATTGAAGCGGGCCGCGTCACCCTCACGCCCGTCACGTTTGACTTGCACGGCCTGCTGGAAGACTTGGAGCGGATGTTCCGGCTGCGGGCCGAAACGAAGGGCCTGCAACTGGAGGTCATCGGGAGGGACCAGGCGCCCCGCCAGGTGACGATGGATGAAGGCAAGCTGCGGCAGGTGCTCATCAACCTCTTGAGCAACGCCGTCAAGTTCAGCGACCAGGGCGGCGTGACCGTGCGCGTGAGCGCCCACCGGGACAGCGGCCAGCCGCGCCGTTTGTCCGTGGACGTGCAGGATAGCGGCATCGGGATTGCCCAAGAGGACTTCGAGCGCATCTTCGAGCCGTTCGGGCAGGCACAGAACGCGGGAATGGCGAGAGAGGGAACCGGCCTTGGTCTGTCCATCAGTCGGGGGTTCGTGCGGATGATGGGCGGCGAGCTGACGGTCCAGAGCCAGCCAGGAGTTGGGAGTGTGTTCCGCTTCACGCTCCCCTTTGAGGAAGCTCCCCTGGGCGCGGCCGAAGGCCAGGAGGCTGAACTTGCCGCCGTGGAAACCCTGGCCCCCGGGCAGGGCGAGTGGCGCATTCTGGTGGTGGACGACGAGGACGCGAACCGGCGGTTGCTCCGCAGCGTGCTGGCGCAGGTCGGCTACCAAGTCCGCGAAGCGGCGAATGGCCAGGAGGCGCTGGAAATCTTCCCGGTGTGGAACCCTCATTTGATTCTCATGGACTTGCGGATGCCTGGCCTGAACGGACTAGAGGTTACCAAGAGAATCCGGAGCATGGCGGAAGGCGACCACACCGTTATCATTGCTGTGACCGCCAGTGCCTTCGACGAGCAGCGGCAAGAAGCGCTGGCCGCAGGGATGGATGACTTCATTGCCAAGCCGTTCGGGCTGTCCGAGGTGCTGGAGAAGGTCCGGGCGCATTTGGGGCTGGTTTATATCCACGGTGAGCGGGCCGACACGGCGCCCACCGCCGAGGCCGCGGAGCGGGACCGGTTGACGCCCGCAGCTTTGGCCGGCCTGCCGAGGACCCTGATTGAGGAGCTGCGGAAAGCGAGCGTCAGCGGCGACATCTTCCGCTTGAACGAACTGATCGAGGGGATGGCAACGGAGCATCCTCGCCTGGCCCTAGCGCTGCGCAAGCTGGCCGAAGGATTCGAGTTTGAGAGACTGAACGAACTACTCCAACCTGGAACCAACCCATGACAACCGAAAACAAGAAGCCCCAACCCGCGAGCATCCTGGTGGTGGACGACACCCTGGCCAATCTGCAATTGCTGGCCGGGCTGCTCAAGGACCGCGGCTACCGAGTCCGGGTGGCGCCCAGCGGCACGCTGGCCCTGCAAGCCGTTCACGCCGAGCCGCCTGATTTAATCCTGCTCGACATCAACATGCCGGAGCTGAACGGCTACGAGGTGTGTGAACGCCTGAAAGCCGATCCCCAATTGGCGGAGATTCCCGTCCTCTTCATCAGCGCGTTGAACGAGACATTGGACAAGGTGAAAGCGTTTGGCGTGGGCGGCGTGGATTACATCACCAAACCGTTCCAGTTTGAGGAGGTGGAGGCGCGGGTGGCCACCCATCTGGAGTTGCGCCGACAGAAGCGGGAGTTGAAAGAGAGCAACGAGCGACTGCGCGAACTGGAGAGGTTGCGGGACAACCTTGTCCACATGATTGTGCATGACATGCGTTCGCCATTGATGGTGATCAGCGGCCACCTGGAGTTGATGGCCATGGAGCCACTGCCGGCGCAGGCGGCCCAGTGCGCGAAGAAAGCCTTGGCAGCCACCCGCACGCTGATCGAGATGGTCAGCTCCATGCTCGATGTCAGCAAAATGGAAGCGGGCCAGATGCAGCTTAACCTGTCGCCATGCGATTGGGCGGCCCTTGCCGGCGACGCCCTCCGCACCTTGGATCCCCTCAAGCGAAACCGGCAGCTTCTCCTGGAGGTGCCAGCCACACCCATCCCGCTGACCTGCGACGCGGAACTCATTTCGAGAGTGATGCAGAACCTCCTGGCCAACGCCATCAAGTTCACCCGCGAAGATGGAACCATCCGGGTCGGCCTCGTGACGGCGGGCTCCGCAGCCGTAAGGGTTTTCGTGGAAGACAACGGCCCAGGCATTCCGCCTGAATACCGCGAGAAAGTCTTCGAGAAATTCGGTCAGGTGAAAGCGCCGGGACAGCGCCGGAAATACTCCACCGGTCTGGGCCTTACTTTCTGCAAGCTGGCGGTCGAGGCGCACGGGGGCGAGATCGGTGTGGAGAGCGAAGTCGGCCGGGGGAGCACGTTTTGGTTTGAATTGCCGCTGCACGGCCCTTCGCCTGGAGGGACGGCTGGGCCCATGCGCGCGCAAGCGGCTTGAAGTGATTCTCCGGCAGAAGGCTGGCTCGACCTTGGCGGAGAGTTCAGAATGTGAATCATGGACTCCTGCTCGACTGCTGTCGCCTGGAACTCGACCGCCGGGGCAACGCCGTGGAGATGCCCCGACGCCGAGACGGGTGCAGCAGCCGTTGTGAGTGAGCTGAACGTGTTCGATTTCGCCCCGTGTGATCGCCCCTCAAAGCAACCGCGCGTCGGCTCACGGCGGGTGCTGCTGGTTCGCCGTTGCAACGAACGTCCGTTCGCTCTTTGCCTCAGCCCTGGCGGGGCTGCATCCCACAGCCCAAAGTTGTCCCGCGGGCGGGACTGCCTTGGGTAACGAGGTCGAAAAATATCGGCAACCCCAATGGGGTTGCGGCCCATCCCCCTCCATCCCCCTCCGTCCGCCTCGCGCCTGACCCGCTTACGAACTTTTGCCCCGAACTCCGAACGCCTTCGCGAGCGGGTGCCTTCGGGGCAAAGTTTCGTCATGGCGGATCAAGGGTTGCAGGTTCGTCCCGCCCGGCTTCCCGGAGCACTTCAATTCGCCTGCCTGCCGGCGGGCAGGCCGCCACGCCGGTTGCCCCAGGTAACACGACAACGACACTTTCGAAACCCGGAGCGCGGCCTTCAGGCCGCTTCAATGCCCAATCACGAATTGACGCGCCTTTCCATGCGGAAGCGCCGGCAAATGCGCACGTCGAAGCGGCGTGAACGCCGCGCTCCGGCCGATCAGCGGCAAGTGTCGCTGTAGTGGTAATCGGACGGCAGAATTCTCTTCGGCAGCAAGCGAAGGGTTTGATGGCGACCCAAGAGCCGGACCGTGCAGCCAAGATCAGCGGCTATTTCGAGCCGCGGACTTCGCACGATGCGCAAGTGACCGTCGCGGAGGCGCAGGCATGGCTGCCCGCGCTCTTCTCGCGCCGTGGCGGCTCATGCTCAACCCGAGCGAGGCTCGTCTGAAAGGAAATCGACCGTGTGTCCCAGTTCTCGGAAGCGCCGCAGCTTGTAGATCAAGGTGCGGCGGCTGATCCCGAGGGTTTTCGCGGTTTCCGTCCGGTTATAGTGGTTCTCGCGCAGCGCCTGCATAATGGCCTCGCGCTCGATGTCTTCCAGGCGGCTTTCCTGAGTGGCTTCGGCGGATTTCGATTCCGGGTCCCCCTGCCTGATCCGAACGGGCAGGTGTTCGGGAAGGATCAACTCGCCATGGCACACCAGGACGGCCCGTTCCATGGCGTTGCGCAGTTCGCGCACATTTCCGGGCCATTTATATTTTCCCAGGCAACTGACGACCGCGGCTGAAAACCTCGCCCGGCGGTGGGAGAATTCTGCCACAAAATGACCGGCCAGCGGCAGAATATCCTCCGGGCGTTCCCGCAGCGGCGGAACATAAATCTCCATGACGTTGAGCCGATAGAACAAATCTTCACGGAAATTTCCGCTGGCCACTTCCTTCTCCAAATTCCGGTTGGTGGCCGCCAGGAGGCGGGCGTGGGTCCGCCGTTCCTGGTTCGAGCCGACACGCTGAAATCGGCCATCCTGGGTAATGCGCAATAATTTGGCCTGCAAATGCGGCGACATTTCGACAATCTCATCGAGGAGGACCGTGCCCTGGTCGGCTTCCTCGAAACGCCCAATGCGCTGGGCAATGGCGCCGGTGAACGACCCTTTCTCATGGCCGAAAAGCTCGCTTTCCAACAGATTCTCAGGAATGGCCGCGCAATTCACTTTGATCAAAGGCCCGGCCGAGCGGTGGCTCCAGGCGTGAATCACGTCGGCCACCACTTCCTTGCCGACGCCGCTTTCGCCTGTGATGAGGATGCGGCTGTCAGAACTCGCGACCAGCGACGCATCGCGGAAGACCGCGTGCATGAGCGGACTCCTGGCCACCACGTACTCGGGCAACTGTTTGTCCGCGCAGAGCTTGACCGGGATTTCTTCTTCCATCCCGATGGCTTTGCGGACCGTGGCCAGCAGTTCATCCAGATCAATCGGCTTTTCCAGGTAATTGACCGCGCCATCCCGCATCGCCGCCACGGCGTCACGCACGTCCGGATAAGCGGTCACAAGCAGCACCTGGAGAATGGCATGCGCCTGCCGCGCGCGCCGCAACGTTTCCAGGCCGGAGAGGCCGGGCATGCGGACATCCGAGATCATCATGTCAATCGTTTCGGCGCCCAGGACTTGCAGCGCTTCTTCGCCCGAGGAAACTGCGACTGTCCTGAAACCCTGGCCCTGCAAAAAAGAATCCAGCAAACTGCGCTGGCCGGCGTCATCATCGACAATCAGGATTCGCGGAACTCTGGAAGAGGAATGGTTCTGCTGGGCTGGCGTCATGGGCTGGCTGGCGATACCAGTTCGAGGCGGCTGACACGAAACACGGCGCCTTGGTCGCCGTTGGGCAGACATTCGACCTCCCACCCATGCACCATGGCGATTTGCTTGACCACGGCCAGGCCCAAGCCGGTGCCGTGCACACGGGTCGTGAAGTAGGGCCGGAATATGTCTTTGCGTTGTTCGGCCGGAACGCCGGGGCCATTATCGCGCACCTCGAAACAGGCTTCCTGCGCCTGGCATTTGCGGGTCACGATTTGAATCCGGCCGTTGGTCTCCACGGCCTGGATCGCGTTCATGAGCAGATTAAAGAGCAGTTGCCGGAGCAATTGCTGGTCTGCGTTGACCATCAGGCTCTCTTCCACGAGATCCAGTTTGATCGCTTTGTCCTCGAGGTCGCTCTGGAGCGCGCGAACCACGTCGCTGACGACCGTGCCCACGGCGATCGGGGAGCGCCGGATTTCACGGGGCTTGGAATAATTAATGAATTCGTTCAGCTCCACGGTGACGCGATCGACTTCGTCGGTGATTTCCACGGACTTTTTCCGGATTTCATCGGAAGCGTCGGGCGCTTTGGAGATCATTTGCGCGAGGCCGCGGATGATGTTCAGCGGGTTGCGCGTTTCGTGAGCCAGCCCGGCGGCGGCCACATTCATCTCACGCAGATGTGAATTCATCTCGCTGGCGCGGAGCAGGCGCATCTGAAATTCGGAAGATTTCACGAGGTTCCGCCAAGCCAGCCCGATGCCGAGGACGGAGACGGCGGCAAAGCCGCCGATCATGGCCCGCAGCCAGAGGTCCTGGGTGCAAGCCCCTTGAAAGGCATCGATGGAAATAACGATGGCCAGCTTGTGCAATCCTTTTTCGGCAATCATTGATTTGTATTCATCTTCCGTCATCCAGGGCGGGCGCCTGAAGCCAGACCGGCCGGCGGGAGGACGGTTTGGATCGCGCGGATCATCCGGATTGGGCGGCAGATCGGCCTGACTTGGGGAGTTCGTGGAGTCCGTTCTTCTGGGCCGAGGACCGGGCGGACGGCCTCTGGGCCAGTCTTCACGCCGTCCGCTGCCCGGACTGGGTTCGGGCAGGACGATGGTGGGAGAGGGCGTCGCGCCGTCCGGCTGCAAGTTGGCGCCCAGATCGACCAGATTAACGACGGTCACCTGCGCCGGTTCCCAATGCACACCGCTTTGCAGCAGGTTTTTCGAGCCGGAGGCAATCGGTTCCCCTGTGGAAACCACCACATCGTCGGCCGCATTCAGGAGCACAATGGATTTCAACCCTTCGGATTTGACGAGCTCGTTGAGCGCCGACTCCAGCCGGGGTTTGGAAACAATGCCCCCAAAGCGGCGCTGCGAGCGAATGACCAGACCCAGCGTGCCGGAGATGTCGCGCGCGCGCCGGATCACCGCCGAGCGCGCCTGCTCCTTCACGCGGTGATGTTCGAGGACCTGCCAAACGATGACGACCGCCCAGACGACCAGCAGCGACCGATAAACCAGTGGGGTCCGCTTGATCATCTTTGGTTCAATGATTCACCCGGCTTTGCGGTCGGACTTCTGAGTTTCTTGCTGGCTGGCGGATTCTTCTTGGCCGGGGTCTCACGCCCGCTGGGCGCCTTGTCCTGCTTCACCGGCAATCCGTCAAGGTATTGATCCAGCTCCTGTTCGGTAAAAGCCTGGGGGGCCAACTGTGCCTTGCCCTTTTCCGCGGCGGTCAACGCGGCGATTTGCGCCGGTTCCTTCACGATATGGGGTGTCAGGAAAATGATCAGTTCGGTCTTGACGTTTTCTTTGGTCTTCCGCTTAAAGGCCGCTCCCAGCAAAGGGATATCACCGAGAATGGGAATCTTGCTCTCGGTTTCGGCTTGGTTGTTTTGCATCAAACCGCCAATGATGACCGTCTGGCCGTCGGGAGTCACCACGACGGTATCGGCGGATCGCTTGTCGATGACCGGAGCCTGGACCCCGACGGAGATGGGAACCTTGTCCGTCGCCGAGACCGACGAGAGCTCCGGCGAAACAATCATCTCCACCATGCCGTCCGAGGTGATGAAAGGAGTCACGCGCAAAATGATACCGACATCCTCGTAGGAAATCGAGTTGATGGCGTTGCCGAAATTGTCATACCGAACGTTGGTGATCAAAGGGACCGATTGGCCCACGGTAATGGTCGCCGGCTGGTTGTTGCGGGCCAGGATTGACGGGCGCGACAATACCTCGGCTTTCCCGGCTTGGGCAATAGCCCGCAAGGTCACTTGATAATCTTGACCGAGGATTTGATAGAGGCCGGCGCCGGGCGGCAAGGGAGTGAAACTCTGCACGGCCTGCCCCAAAATGTTGGCATTGGTGCCGGTAGCCGAATTGGCCGAACTGTTTAACGAGGACAGCCCGAACGCGTTGGCGGCGTTGCCGGTCGTCGTATCGTTGATCTTGCGGCTGAAACCGCCTTCAATGCCGATGTCCGAGCTGTTCCGGTACGTCACTTCCAGAAAAACCACTTTGATGAGGACCTGCGGCTTCGGTTTGTCCAGATTGGTGATCACCTGGCTGATTTGCAGATTCGTTTCATCGTCTGTGATGATAATGATCCGCCGCGTCTCCGGATCACTGCTGATCATCGCGTCCCCGATCACGCCGGTCGGGTTGTATTGGCGGGTGGCTCCGCGAGCGCCCGCTCTGCCGCCAACTCCTCCCGCGCCGGGCGCGACTTGCTGCGCAGAAACATTGCCCGCCATCCCCAGGCCAAGGCCCAGGAGCACCACGAGCCATCCACTCCATCGAAAGTTCTTGTTTGTCATAATCTTAACGGTTGCCTTGGCCGCCCGTTCCGCCCACACCACGGTTGCCGCTGAAGCCGGACCCTGTTTGGCCGGATCCTTGGTTGGACTGGTTCCGATTGTTGAGCGCATTGTTATTATTCTGGCGGGAATTGCTGCGCGTGTTCCGGGAATTCTGCCCCTCAAACATCTGGCGCAAGACCTCTTCCACGTTTTGCACGTCGGCGTTTTCCAGCGAATAGACGAAGACCTTTTGTTTCTTGGCGGGATTGGCATCCAGTTGCTCAATCATTTCCGCGATCTGCGGCATCAGATCGCTCGCTGCGCTGACGATGACAGAGGAGGTGCGTTGATCAGCCACGGCCATCACGCGGCCTTTCATCTTGGCGCGCTCGCTGGCCTGCTGGGTGTTGCCCAAGCCGCCTTGGCGGCCGAAGAATCCCCCCCCAGGTCCGCCGTCCCCCCGGCGGAACTGCACGGCGGACCGGTTGCTGTCCGTTCTGCTCTCGTCCGGGAAGAGACTGCTCAGCATGTCCGCCATCTCCACCGGGTCGGAATAGAGGAGATGAAAAACCCGCAATTCCGTAATGTTCTCGGCATTGGTATCGATCTCTTTGACCAGTTGTTCGAGGATGGGAATGACTTCGTCCGGCGCGCTGACCACCAGGGAATTGGTGCGCTCGTCCGCGACAGCCGTGACCCGTGAAGCGGCCTGTCGGGCTTCGCTTTGACCGGTACCCGATTGTCCCCCACCGCCAGGCCCGCCGCCGCCAGGGCCCCCGCCGCCGGGTCCGCCGCCGGCGAAGCGGCTGAAAAACTGCGCCCGCGGGTCGTTGCTGTTCCGGCCGGTGTTGCTGCCCGGCGCAGGGAATAACTCCTTGACCACATTCGCCAGTTCCTTGGCATCGGCGAAGCGCAGAGGAAAGACGCGAATGGCCGAGATGCTGGAGATGGAGGTGTCGAGCGCTTTAACGATTTCAGCCATCCGCCGGATGTCGGCCTGGGTATCAGTGATGACCAGCGCATTTCCGCTTTCATTGGCGGACAAATTAGCGTACGTGGGCAGGAGAGGTTGCAGGTCCTTCGTCATTTGCACGGCATTGGCATAACGAACGGGGATGATCTGAGTGACCATCTCGTCGTTCTTGGGAATCGCCTCCGGATTGCTGCCGCTTCTGACCGGGATATCGCGCTTCTTGGCTTCGTCCCGGCTCACAACCGTCAGCGTGCGCCCGTTGCGAATGGCGGCGTAGCCGTTTTTGTTCAAAATGGAATTGAGCAGGTTGACCGCTTCGTCTTTGCTCAGCGGTTGCTGACTCCAGACATCCACCTTCCCTTTGACCTCGGTTTCAAGCACGATGATAAAACCGGCCGCCTCGCTCAGATAGTTCAAGACCATCTCCAAAGGCACGCTGCGGAAATTGAGGCGCAGGTTTTTCTCGCCGGAAGGAGCCGGTTCAACGCCGGCCGGATTGGGCGCGGGCGCTGCGCCTGGGGGTATCCCTGCAGGCGGTTGCGCCGCTGGGACGGTTTCGCCGGAGGGTGCCGCTTTGACTCCGGCGAGATTGGCTTCGGGCGCGGCTGGCGCGGGCGACACGTCGGATGAAGGTGGCGTCGGCGATGGGGCGTTGGTCGGCACGGAGGCGGCGTCCTGCGCCTGGGGCGACTCCGCTGGCTGCTGCGCCAGCGCCACCACCATTCCCAGGGATATACTGACCAGCACTGCGGATAACATTCGGGTTTTCATTTGGATTCCTGTTCGCGTTTTTGCATTAGACGTTTGAGCACTTCGTCGGCGCCGGCCTCGCTGCCCGGCGCTTCTTCAGAGGATTTTTCTTTCGTGTCGGAACCGGAGCCGGGCGTTCCGCCGGTTTCTGTTCCCGCTACTAATTGCCAATCCCCTTCGTCGTGCCGTTTCATTTGCATGCCCATGGGCAGTTCAATTGTGTTACTGGCTGAGTTTAACGTGACATGGTTGAGGGTGATTTCAAGCAGCTTAAATCCGGCAATGGTGCTGGACGGCTTGAGGACCGTCCGATATTGGGCTTCCGTGCCGTCGAAAAAGGCAAACGAACCATCTTCATAGATCAGCGTGCCGATCAGGGAAAACCGTTCGATTTTGGCGGGCTTGACAGGCTCGCTCTCAGCCGCTCGCACTGAAAGGGGCCGGCGATTGGGGTTGAATATGTTCCGCTCGTAAATGAGTTTGAAGGCCGGGAAATCGCGTCCCTGGGCGGGAACTGCGCCCTCCTCGGCTCCCTTGAGGCTGGCCGTCCAAAACAACGCCATCAGCAATCCCATGAGAAGTTGCTTAAGAGGCTTTTTCAAAACCCTGTAGCAGCCGACGTGAGCCGGCTCCATTATTTGGAAATTCAGAGCGGACTCACGTCCGCTGCTACAGTCTTGCAGGAGGCTCTTAAATCGGTTCATCTTGGATTGGCGGTCAGCAGGAGACCGCTGAAGCGGACACTGAGTGAAAGTTGCTGGCCCTCGCTGTCTCGCGCCGTTATTTCCAACTCATCCACTTTGAGAGCCAAAGGGTCCCGTTCCAGTTCGTACAGGAATCGCGCCAGGGATTGAATACTGCCGAAGGCATCGGCCCGGCATTCCAGGGTCATAAAATCTTCCGCGTTTTGTTTCCACTGCGGTTTAATGGAGGTGAAGCTGATCCGGCTGTCCCGGGCCCAGCGGTCCACGGATTTCAAGACCGCGTTCTCGGCCGCCGAGACATTGGCGGGCAAGGCGTTGCTCTGGATGTTGGCCCATCGTTCCTGGATGATTTTTTCCCGATCCAACATCATCGCACCTTGGCTTAATGACTTGGTCAGCAGGGTAATGCGATTGGCGCGCTCTGTCCAAACTCGCGCCAGCGGGGCGCGCACGAGTTTCTCGCCGATCAGGAGGCCAATCACCACCGCGGCGGTGAGCGTGAGCAGTTTTTCGCGATTCTTAATTTTCATAGCCGGCTCCTTCAATCCAGCGGAAACTCAGGTTAAACAGCAAAGGCGACTTGCCTTGCGACTGCACCTGCTGGACCTTCAGATTGGCGATCTGAGCGGCATCGCGCAACTGGTCCAGAAGCTTCAGCAAGGCTGGATTGTCGCGGGCCTGTCCCCTGCAAGAAACTTCGTCCAATTTCTTTATTTCCAGCGTCTTGACGGAGACGGCCCCGTCCTCGGGGAATGCTTCGGTCAGCCTTCGGATAATGCGCAGACTCCGCACCGATTCATCGAACCAGGGACGGAATTTCCTGGCTTGCTGTTGCAGCATTTCAACGTTATCCACTCTCGGTTGGATGGTGCGCCATTGAGCTTCCAGGTTCGACAGACGCCACTGCTGCCAGAGGAACGCCCCGCCGATCAGCAGCACGGCCGCCGCGGCAGAGGCGCCCGCATAAAGGAGCCGGCGCGAGGAGAACTTGGCCGCGGCCAGGTTCCATGCGCTCACCCTGGGCGGCAGGAACTCAAACACCGTCGGCCTCCCCGCCAAGCGCCTGGCCGCCAAACCGACCGCGACGACCGCATTGGCCTGATCGGATCCTTGGGCCTCGTATCCTTCCACCTGTGACAGCGTCCCCAACTGCACCCGCAAACCCATCTCTTCCGCCAGCGGCGTCATTCCTTCAATCAGCGGCCGAGTCAAGTCAGCGCGTCCGAAAACCTTGATGCGGCGGACCGTTTCTCTCAATTCTTTGGGCAATTGTCCCAGGGTGATCCTGATTTCTCTGATGACCAAGTCCGCATCAATGTGCCGTTCGGCGCCTTCCGTTTCGATGACGTTTTCCAGCGCCCTCAAGGCCACCACTCCGCCCCAGGAGGACACTTGCAGATCGATGCACGATTCTTCCACTGCGAGCGTGAGCAAGCCGGCGGCCGATTCCTCATCCACCTCCTGCAATGCGGCCACCCCGAGCGAAAAGCTGAGCGGTTTCAACCGGGCCGCCCGCAGCACCTTCTCCAGCAGCGTCAAATGGCTCTTGGGAATCGCCACCAACGAGGCATACTGTTCGCCATGGGGAGCGCGATAACGGGAAATGGCTATGGACAGGTCGTCAGGAGCATAAGGGAAACCCCGCTCGGCCTCGATCTGAAGGAAGCTTGGCACGTCCTGCTCGGGCAGTTCCGGCACTTTCGCCTGCAAGGTCAGCGTCCACTGCAACGGAACGCAGACCGCGCAGTGCCGCTCGCGAATGCCGGCTTCATCCAAATGATTCCGAATCTCGCGTCCCACCAGCTCCGAATCGTTGGCCAGCGGGTCCAAGGAAAGGGAGGTTCGGAACGTTTGAACAACCTTGAGGGTGCCATTGGACCGGCGCAGAACCACCCCTTCGAGTTGCCGGCCTTGCAAGGCCAAACCCAGCAGCGATGACGGACGATGTGATTTCAGAAAAAACATCAGCGAAATTCCTTTCCAAACAACCCGGACTGCCGGGACGCCGCACCCAGCGCCCAGCCCAGACGCGCCCGGTCGCGGCGATAAAGTATCTTGGGACTCCCTTCACTTGTATCAGAAATAAACAAAGTCCGCCGGTAGCCCCTCCCGTGATGGCCCACGGCGGCGACATCCACCGCGAACTGGTAACTCTGGGTCGTGATATACGGCCCGGCTCTGACTGCGCCGGCTTCATCCAAAACCTGGGTCACCCAGGCCACGGAACTCAGCTCGTCGGGCTTGGACTGGCGGTAGGCTGCGACTGACGCGGCTTTCTCCGGTCCAATGCCGGGAATACAGGCGAGCACGGCGGCGGATGCGGTGTTCACATTGATCAGCCCCTCGACGTAAGGGGCGTTCGTCACGCTCAGGTCGCCGGCCACTTGCGCAAACTCCTGCGGCGTCATGCGGCTCCGGAGATAAAATTGCAGCAGACTGCCAAAACCGCCGGGGTTAGCGGCCAGCCTGCTTTGAATCTGAGTGGCGCGCTGCTGGCCGAAGGCCTCCTGCAGCCGCGTGGCCAATTCGTTCTGCTGCGTGCCACTCACATCAATGCGCGGCGTGCCGTCGCTGCGCGTGTTGGGTTCGCGGGAATAGACCGTCACATACTCAAACAGGCCGGGGTCCAGCCTCCCGTCGCGGTTGTCATCCGGTGGAGAAAGAGTGCCGTCGTTTTCGTTCGCATCCAGAACGCCATTCAGATTGGCATCCTCGCCATAAAGAATCTCCAGGTCGGCCCCGGCCACGAGGCGCAATTCTTCGACGGTTTCAAAATTGGCATTCTTGCAGTTGTAAGCGGGATTGCGCCGCAGGTAGGTTTCCGATTCCGCTCCGCCCGTCGTCACCTCGCTGTCAGCGTCCCGCCAGTCAATGATCGCTGCGGCCAGCTCCGATGTCATGCGTGGCAGCATTTCCAGCATCTCCCGTGTCGCCGTATTCAGGTTCAATTTCGAGGCTTCGTCCTGCAACCCGTAAATGGGCGTCTCACGGATTTCTTCCGGATCGCCGCGTCCGATCAGCCAGAAGAAGGCCTCCCCCACTGGCACGGCTTCACAATAGAACGAGTTGGTGTCGGGCAATTGCCCGGGATTCGCCGCGTTCGTCAGCACGAAACTGACGTAGCGAGCGGCCCCCTCAATGGCTTGGTCCGCCTCCAGCGCGGCCGCGTTTTGATCGGCAGCCCGAAACTCGAAGAGCATGGAATGCCCGAAATAAAGGGCCGTGCTGATCAGACCAAACGTGATCCACAAGACAATGATGAGCACGGAACCATTGGAGCGGCCCGCAAGGCTGCTCCTTGCGCGCATCTCGTTTAGCTCCGCGCGCGCACGGCGCGTTGGCAGCGCCGAGGTGTAGCGCAGACATTCCTGTCTATAGGTATCCGGCCAAATCATCGCGGGCCGCGCGAATTCTCCAGGCGGGCAGGAAACCGCAGAGACGCGATGAACGCAGAGAGGGAGTCTCGGTTTGCTTTCTCTGCGTCTATCGCGTCTCTGCGGTTTACTTGGCTTCGGCCCCTGGTTGCGGCCCTGCCGAGCTGCGCCGGATCGCCGACATTCTTGTCGTCCGTCCGTCCGTTGCTTCTTCCATCGCTCGTCGAAAATCGCGAGCGCTGCAGGTTGGAAAAACCGCGCTACGGCAGACAGGAATCTCTGCGCTGCCGTGCCGGGCTGAAGCGATCGGACCTGCGCCAAATGCGTGTAACGAGCAGCGGCCCTGGGGCGACCTCGAAACCGGATTAAAGCGTCGGCCTTCATCGGTTGCCTTGATTGAGTGGGCCGCCGCCGGGAGGTGGTCCGGTTGTCTCTGAGCCGGCTGGGCTGCCGCTGACGGCGCTGGCCGTCTGGTTGGTGCGGGCCTGCGTGACCAGCGGCACCACAAACTCCATCGGCCTTGACTCCTTCTGGCCAGCCTCCGCGGGAACGAAATGGATCAGGAATTTGATCGCTTGCGGCAGCGGTGTTTCCTCTTCTAGGGTCGAATCCCAGGTATCGCGCCACTCCGCGTCACTGTAAAAATAGAACTCCAGCGATTCCACACCGCCGACCAGGCGCAATTCCGTCAGGTCCTCGGTGGTGGAGGGCAGCAGATTCCGGGTCCCCGCCCGGACCAGGTCCATGCCTTTGGTTTCATTGCGCACTTCGGGTTCCTGCAAGTAGTAAGCGACTTTTTGCACTTCGCCCCAGTATTGCTCGTCACTGATGACGCCGGTGGATGTAAAAAGCTCCAGGCGGCCAGAATGGCTGTTCCCCGTTCCTTGCGTCTCGGTCAGCAGAGGACCGGCCAAGGTGCCGCCAGGTGCCACGATATTCCGCAAGTCCCGTTTGATGATGGAGGCGACTTGATTCATGGGGATGGCGTTCTCGACAAGTTTCGTCGTCTGGGTCTGGAGATGAAGCGCCGCGTAGAACGCCGAATTCAGCGCGGCCAGGATCACCGCGAAACAGAGCGTGCCGATCAGCACTTCCACCAGGGTGAAACCCCGGAGGCCTGGCCACGGCCGGCTGTTAATTCGCAGCGTCATCAATCGACTTCGTTATTCGTTCACCAGTGTGCTCAAGCGCACGCTATATTCCTGGTTCTGGACCTGGTAGGTCACTTCCATCGTGACCAGCCGCATGGCGTCTTCACCCCAGGATTCATTCAGCAACCGCCAGCGCATGTTCTTCGAGTTGTCAGCCTTCGAGTTGTCAGCAAAGGTTCCGCTTTGCCCGGAGTTGCGCCAATCGCCGGTGGTGATGAGTTCGTTTAAAAGACTGTCGGCCAATTGCACAGCCACGCCCTTGCGTTCGGCAACGACCCCGGCTCGATTGGCTATCTGCAAGCCTTCCATCGCCACCGGAATGACGATGGCCATAAAAACCAAGGCCGCCAGCACCTCAGCGAACGTGAAGGCCGCCTGCCAGCGGCGCTGGCGGATAGGCTCCGGCCCATTGGTTGGTTTGGTCTGCAATCTCATATTTCAACCGGTTTCTCGATTGGATGATCGGAATGGTTTCGTCATCTTTATCCCGGATCAAAAGGAACGGGAGGCTGGTTTCATCAATGGACCCATCCGGCGAGAAACGGATGGTAGCCACGCCATTGGTGATGCGTTCTACGCTCGTCATTTCAAAGTGCAAATCCCCGGCCAATCGATACTGCAACGGTTTTTCATCGCTGAACCTGTCTTGCTCCCGGTCCTGCATCAGTGATGGCCGAGCATTCGAGACGAATCCGCTTTCTTCCCGCAAGCCGTAGGTTCCTTCCGTCCGGTTGATCCACAGGATCATGGTCACACCCGCCGAAACGGCCTGGCTTTGACCGTAACGGGTCAAGGCCACGAATCTTCCCGCTTCCGCCGTGATCGCGCGCCCGCGGAAAAAACGCGCCAGCGTCGGCGCCGCCAGACCGAAAACGACGGCCAGCATGGCCATCACGAGGATCAATTCGACCAGGGTGAAGGCCGCGCTCCGTTCAGCGCTTCGTATTCGGTTGCTGCCAGTTGGTAATGTCATCATCGCCTCCTGCGCGTCCGTCCGGCCCCACGGACATCAGGTCGTAGGATTTTTCATTATGTTTGCCCGGGCACTCGAAGATATAATCATTGCCCCAGGGGTCCTTCGGTATCTCTCCCTTGACATAAGGACCGCGCCAACTGGTGGTGGTATCGCGCGGTTGGACCACCAGGTCCTGCAGACCGTTCTTGCCCTTGGGATAGTAGCCGTTGTCCACTTCGAAGGAGTCGAGCGCCACGCCGAAATTGGCAATCTGCGCTTGGGCAGCCGTGACCCGCGCCTGCTCGGTGCGTCCAGAGAACTTGGGCACCACAATGGCAGCCAGCGTGCCCAGAATAACGAGCACCAGCAGCAATTCCACCAGCGTAAAAGCGCTGCGGCTCCGGGCTTTGCCCTGGGCGACGATCCGCGTATTAAGCTTCATACTCTTATCTCGGTTTTTTTCTACTTGATATAGTCCTGGATGGTGAAGATGGGGATGACCATGCCGATGAAGATCGTCCCGATAAATGCGGCGATAAAAAACAGCATGACCGGTTCGGCAAACGCCACGGCTGTCTTCAACTGCCGGTCGAGGTCGCCCTCCGTCACGTTGGCCAGCCGCACCAGCTCCTGGTCCAGCCGCCCGCTTTCTTCCGCCACGGAAATCATCTCCCGCACCGACCCGCTGAACAGTTCCCGGCAGCCCGACAGGCTTTCACCCAGCGGGTCTCCTTGCTGCACCCGCTCAATGGAGGTGGATACGGCGTCCACCAGCGTCTGGTTCCCGAGCGACTTGCGGGCCACGTTCAGTCCATTGATCAGGGGCACGCCGGCTCCCAGCAACGTTCCGAGCATGCGACAGAACCGGGCCATGGCAAACTTCGCAATGAGCGGTCCCACCACGGGCGACTGCAGGACCAGCCGTTCCCAGGCGCGGCTGCCCTGGGGCGACTTGAACCAGTTCCGCACAGCGAACGCCGCGATGGCCAGCGCTGCCACGACGAACAAGCCATACGACCGCATGACCTTGCTCGTGCCGACAATGGCCTGTGTCAGCAGAGGCAACGCCGCGCCGAAGCCGGCAAAAATAAGCTGAAACCTCGGAATAAAGAACACCAGCAGAAAGACCAGCACCCCCAAAGCCAGCACCAACAGAATCGCCGGGTAAAGCATGGCCGTCAGCATTTTCGAGCGCAGTTCCTTTTCCCGCGCCTGGAAGTCCGCGATTTGTGCGAGCACCACGTCCAGGAAACCGCCGGCTTCACCCGCCTGCACCATCGCGACATAGACGCGCGGAAAAACATCGGGCGACTGCGCCATGGCATCCGCCAGCGACATCCCGTCCACGACCCGATCATGCACTTCCCGCCACTTTTGACTGGCTGCCGGCGAAGAAGCCTCCTTATGGAGAATGACCAGCGCCCGGCTCAAGGAAATGCCGGCCGCCAGCAGGCTGGATAACAAACGGGTAAAATCCTCCAGCATGCGTCCGGTAATTTTGCTCGACTTCCATTCGAGATTCCAGCCGCCTTCTGCCGCTGCTGCCGCCGGCGCGCGCTCGGCCAGGCTGATCGGTTTGAGCCCCTTTCCTTCCATCTGCCGGAACGCATCCTGCCGGCCTTCCGCCACGAGGTTGCCCTCCGTGATGGCGCCATCCAATTGTAGTGCTCGATAGTCAAACAAGGCCATGGCTGGTTGCTCTTAATTCCGGTGTTCTTAATTGCATAGATACGGTTAAGATCAATGGATGACATCGGACCATAGGGCATTGGAAACAGTCTTCTATCATTTGCCGGCATCAAGAGACTGATCCTTGGTCACCCGCATGACTTCATCCGGGGTCGTTAGGCCCTCGCGCACCAGGCGCCAGCCATCTTCTCTCAGCGTGCGCAATCCCAGGCGCCGCGCTACCTCCCTGATTTCCCCGCTGGAGCAATTCTTCAGGAGCAGATGGCGGATCTCGTTATGCATGTTCATCATTTCAAAGACGCCGTGGCGTCCGAAATAACCGGTTTGCCGGCACTCCCGGCAACCGACGGCGCGGTAGAAAAGGGCCCCGCGCAACAATTCCTGTTCCTCCTGGAGAGTTTGCGTGGTGGGCGAGTGGTCCTCGGCCTTGCAATGGGGGCAAAGGACTCGCACCAACCGCTGGGCCAGCACCGCCTCCAGAGACGACGCCACCAAATACGGTTCCACGTTCATGTCCACGAGGCGGGTCAACGCGCCCGGTGCGTCGTTGGTGTGCAGGGTTGAGAACACCAAATGGCCGGTCAGCGAGGCCTGGACCGCAATCTGGGCGGTTTCCTGGTCGCGAATTTCACCGATCAGCACCACGTCCGGATCGTGCCGTAAGATCGAGCGCAATCCCCGCGCAAACGTCAATCCTGATTTCTCCGAGACCTGAATCTGATTGACCCCGCGCAGTTGGTATTCGATCGGGTCCTCAATCGTGATGATCTTGCGGATCGTGTCATTGATTTCATTGAGCGCGGTGTA
>CAYIIH010000156.1:0-18012 GCA_964363225.1 uncultured Verrucomicrobiota bacterium
GCGGCGCGAAGGACGAACCGTACGCGAGCCGGCTGGCCAAGCGCGGGTTCAAACCAGCAGACAATGCGAACGCGGAAGCGCAACTGAAAGCGCTCGCCACCGCCGATGCCGAGCAAGAAACGGCGATTGCCGATGCGCAGCAAGCGACCAAGGAACGAGACGCGGCCTACGAGGCGTTGATGGCCTGGATGAACGAATTCAAGAGGATTGCGAGAGTGGCCTTGCGCGATAAGCCCACGCTGGCGCGGAAACTGAAGTTGCAGCGATGAACGCGAACATCGCCTGAACCTCCAGGCCTTTTGCCACGGCGGCCACAGACCGCCGTTGCATTTATCAGGACCACTTTCCATTCCTCCGGTCTGCCGTCTGCTCGAGACGAATCTCACCGTTGTTTCCGTGCAAAGAGAAACCGCGTCTGGTCCGAATTGGAAAGAAACATCAGAATCCACACCCTGAAAACCTGCTTTTGGCATGACAAAACCGAACGATTCGACAACCGAAACTCAAGGCCAGCCGCACATTCGTTGGTGGCCGGCGGCTGCTATTTTGTTGCTGGCCGTTGTCGCGGTCGTTTGGGTCCGGTTTTTCAAGGCGGTTTCCCACCAGGAACAGAATATCGGCACGGCAGCAATCGCGCTCGCTGCCACGGCGTTGTGGCTGTTGTGGGTGCTGTTCTTCTCGCGACTGAAATGGCGGATTCGATTTTGGGTAGTGGGCGGAGTGCTGGTGCCAATTCTGGTAACGGCTATTCTGTTTCGCATCCGCGGAGTCTCGGGCGATTTGGTGCCGATTTTCGAGTGGCGCTGGCACGGCCGGACGGCACGGAGAATCGAAACAGCCCCATCCAAGCCTCCCGGCCAAAATCTCCGCCCGCCCGTTGTCGATTATCCGCAATTTCTCGGGCCGAATCGCAATGCCACGGTGGCTGAACTGCCGTTGGCGCGCCACTGGAAGGCGCATCCGCCGGCCCAAATCTGGCGCGGGCCTGTCGGCGCGGCCTGGTCCGGTTTTGCGGTAGTGGCGCCTTATGCCATCACCCAGGAACAACGCGCCGAGGAGGAGGCGGTCGTTTGCTATGATTTGCTGTCGGGCAAGGAAATGTGGGTTCACGGCGACGCGGCTCACTACCGGACGACGTTGGCTGGCGAAGGTCCGAGGGCGACGCCTACGATTGTCAGTAATCGTGTCTATGCGCTGGGGGCCATGGGCCTTCTGAACTGCCTGGACCTGAGCAGTGGCAAGGTGATCTGGTCGAAGAACATTATTGAAGACAACCAAAGCAAGCTCAATGAATGGGGCATGAGCGGTTCCCCATTGGCGCTGGAGGATTTGGTCCTCGTCAGCGCCGGAGGAAGGAATGGCCGCTCGCTGGTGGCTTACCACGCGGCGCACGGTGGATTCGTGTGGGGAGGAGGCCAAGACGGCGCGGGCTACAGCTCTCCTTTTCCGACCACGCTCGCTGGTGATCGGCAGATTCTGATCTTCAATGCGCACAGCATCGCCGGCCACGACGCGCTGTCCGGGCAGGTGTTGTGGGAGTATCCGTGGCCGGGAGGGCATCCTCATGTCGCCTTGCCCGTCGTGCTGCCGGAGGACCGGGTGCTCGTCTCCAGCGGTTACGGCACGGGCAGTGAACTGCTCAAGATCAAGAAGGACGGAGCATGGTCGGCGGCCCGGCTTTGGAAATCAAATCGCCTCAAGGCCAAGTTTACGAACGTCGTTTATCTCGACGGCCACATTTATGGCTTGGACGACGGCATCATGGTTTGTCTGGATGCTTCCAACGGCGAGTTAGAATGGAAAGAAGGACGCTACGGGCACGGCCAAGTGATCTTGACCGGCCACTTGCTGCTGATCATGGCCGAGTCGGGCGATGTAGTTTTGATGGAACCTACACCGCAGGAACATCGAGAGTTGACTCGTTTCACTGCCTTCAAGGGGAAGACGTGGAATCCTCCGGCCTTGGCAGGAGAATATCTCCTGGTGCGGAATGATAAGGAAGCAGCTTGTTATCGATTGCCCCTGGTAAAATGAGGCGGACGTCGCCGTCCGCGCTCCGGCTGAATCGTCACGGCTTAGCGGGCCAGCCCGGCGCCTCGCGCGACGCTGGGGACCGCCATCTCGACCGACTCGTCCACAGGATCGGCGCCGGCTTCGAGCTCATAGTCGCCCGGTCCTGCCAATCGAACCTGCGTGTTCCGGCCCACCCCATTTTCGCTCCAAACGTGCGTGAGGATCACGGGCGCAGACGCGCGGGGCCGCTCCTCCAAACAGTGGGCGAAGATGCGGATATTGTTCACCGCCGGTTCGCCCGTGAAGCGGATAAAGAGCGTGCGCGCCGGCTCGTCGAGTTTCACTTCGCGGTCCACGTTATAATGCCAATGGCTTTGGTCGGGCGGAATGTCGGCCCGATAAATCGCCCGGAAATCGCCCGGCTCGCTGACGGCATAGGCGATGGCGTTGCGCGTGTTCTGCGTCGCGCCAACGTAAGCGGTGAAGCTGCCGCCCGCCGAGAACCACGCGATCTTCGCGCCCGGAGGGGCTTGCACCTTGGCCACGAACGAACCGCGCACGCGGCTCGTGCGCCGCGCGGGGTCATAGTCCTTGGGCGGTTCAACCAGGTGCTTGAGAAAATCCTCGCGGTCGGCGGCACTGGGACAAACGGCCACCACCCTGGTCGGCAGCGCGTAATGGTCGCTGGTGACCAAGCGTAGCGTGTTCTTGCCTTGGCGGAGCGAGGGGAGCGATGCCGGATGCACCTGCACCCAGGTGACAATTTCCAGCGAGCGCACGACCGCTTGTTCCGGCTCGCCCCGCAGTTCGATCTTGAGAAGATAACCGTAGCGCCCGCTCACCTGCGGCGTGAGATCGACGGCGCCGTTCTCCGCGGAGACCCGCGTCCACGTCAGCCCGTTGTCGAGCGACAGCGCCAGGGTGGCGCCGGTGGCATCGAGCTTCACCACCGAGGCCTCACGGTCGTCCTTGGTATTCTCCAGGTCGCCCACCAACGGCACAATGACGTAAGGGGCGCGCACTTCGAAAATCGCGCGGCCCTGGCCCGCCGACTGGAGCGTCAGGCCCGACCGGCCAGGCTGAACGTTCTGCGCCTCGTAAACGCCATCGTCGAAGTCGGATGACTTGGCGGTGAGGTCCGGGCGATAGACGAAGCGCCCGTTGCCGTGGGTGTGGACGGTGAAGGACTCGTGCTTGCACTTGGGGCCGCGCGGTTCGCGTTCGAGCACAGTCCTCGGAAACGGTTTTGCCGCATAAGAGGGATGGTGGTTCCAGCGGCCACCCTGCGGTGTCCACCAGCGCGTGAAGGTTTCACCCTGTCGCAAGACGAAATCCATCGTGTGCCCGCCACTGGCCACGCCGTAGCGGTGCTCGGCGGGTGTTTGCGCGTAGGCGCGGCGGACGCTGTCGAGGTCATCGAGCGGGAAAAAGAGCGGGCTGTTCGGCTTGGTCCAGAGGGAGGCATCCGTCCGCGCTTCCTGCATCGAAGCCAGCGAGCCGTCTCCCCGGCGAAACACGGCGCGCACGTCGAGGTCCACGTAAAGCCATTGGCTGCCGCAAAACACTTCCGCCGCCACGTGATGCCAGCCGGGGATGATGAGCGTGCGCGCCGGTCCGAAGCCCAGACCTTCCAGGAGGCCCGCCGCTGTCGGCCCCAGTGTCCCACAGTGGCCGATCGGATAAACGTTGAGCATCTTCACCGGATCGGTCACGACACCATACTCCGGCAAATCCTCCGGTCCCTCCCGTGCCGGAACGCCGAGCGGATAGAGGCCCGTGCGCCGGTCGGCCAGATACTGGAAAATCTCGAAGACCTTGGCCTCGCCCTGCAGGTCCCGCCAGCGATGGAACCGGGCAAAGGTCTTCAGGCTGTAGGCATCCGCTTGCTGTGGGGAAAGAATGCGCGGAGAGTAAAGCGCCGCCTGGGCACTGCTGATGACGCAGCAGGAAAACAACATCCAAAGGAGCGCTTTCATAGTTTCGTGTTCAGCCCAGCATGCAGCAGTTCCTCAAGTTCTGCCATCGTTTTCGGCTGCGTCGGTAATCACTCAGCCACGGCGGGTGATTGAATTCCATTCGGAAAGGAGCGCCGGTTTCCAACCGGCTTTCGGACGGCGAGCACTGATAAGCCGGCTGGAAACCAGCGCTCCGCCCGCCGTGACTGACCCATTACCTGTGGCGCTCAACTTCTCTTTTGAAAAATGGCGGCGCTGCCGAGACGCCGCTACAATCGAGTTCATGGTCCCCATGCGCGGACAGAAGACCGTGGAGGGTACCCATGAACTTCGCAGCCGCGGACGTGAGTCCGCGCATTCTTGGCTCCACCGAAATCGGCGCCGACTCACGTCGGCGGCTACGGTTCAAGGGGGCCAGGCACGAACAACGAATTCGAGAGGTTGATAGTTCAAGGCTTGGGCGCTGCCGGAGACGGTGGACTTCCGTCGTGCTCAAGCTGGCGCACGCGCTGCAGGCCGGCTTTCCACCAATCCTGAAGCGGGCCGCGGTCCAGGCTCTTCTTCGCGTTGTCGCGGGTGGCCTTGGGCAGGTCGAGGTCCGCCAGCAGCCGTTCTTCGCCGAAGATCGAGGCTTCCTGGAGGATGTTGCCGTCGGGCGCGATGACGCGGCTTTGTCCGTGCGAACCGGTCGCATCCTGGTTGGCCGGCGCGTTGGCTTGCACGACAAAGACGGTGTTCTCGACGGCCCGGGCCTGGATTTGGGCGCGATAAGGATTGAGCTTGTGCTCCTCGCGCAAGCCGGACTCATGCGAGAGGTAAAAAATGACCTTCGCTCCGGCCAGCACCGGCAAACGCACTAGTTCTGGATAGCGTTCATCGTGGCAGATGATGATGGAGCACGAGACGCCGTCGATCTGGAAAACCGAAAGCTGGCCGCCGGGATCGGGCCAGCGCTCGGCCAGTTGAATCTTGTGATAGCGCTCGAGGACCTTGCCGGAGGGCGAGATGACCGCGGCCGAGTTGAAGAGCCGGTCGCCCTCACGATGGGGCGTGCCGACCACCGCATAGACGCCGGCTTCCCTGCAGGTGTCGGCGATTTGCTGCTCGGCCTGGGCGAGTTGCACAGACGTGAGGTTCGTCACGACACTTTCAAAGTACCCCGACAGCGCGCATTCGGGAAACACGACGACGCGCGCGCCCTGGGCGGCGCATTCACGAATGGTTTTGTTGATTCGGGCCGCGTTGTCCGCCAAATCACGGGAGGAACGCATCTGCACGGCCGCCACGCGGAGCGATCGTAGCGCTGCGCCTTCGACTGCGCTGGGCACCGGTCGCGCCTGCAGGGAGAGTCCCTCAAACTGCATCGCCACGTCCAAGAGGCCGGGGACTTCCCAGCCAATGTTGAAGCTGCCCAGTTTCAAATCTGCGTCCTTGGACTCCACCAGGAAGCCCCGCTCGCGCGCGGCGGCCAAGCCCTCGCGCATCAAGGGCAGCAGGTCGCGGTCAATGGTCACCCATTGGCCATCATGCACGCTTTGGCTCGTGTAGGCCGAGCCCGGCGGGTTGTAGATGAATTTGCGCGTGCCGGCATCCAGCGCGGCATGATTCGTCGGCACTCGATAGCGGTTGTCGTAGATGGGCACGCCGAACCAGAAAAAGTCCCCGTAATGCGGGCTGTGCCGATTCTGGTCCTGCACGGTGAGATAGGCCAGAAACTGGGCGGCGTGCCACGGCTTGATCTGGTCCTGGGCCAGACCTGATTCGGCCCGCAACAGGCGGCAGCGCATCCGGAATCGCAACTCGGCCAGTTCAAGAAAAGGCGGGTGACTGGCAATGGGTTGCTCCGCCAGGAGGTGAATCCACGGCTCATCGGGTTGTCGAAGGCGGCCGCCGTATTCCCCAATCCCATTCAAGGCAAACGTGAGGCTGTGGCCGGCGCCTGACACGGGGCCAAAAGTCACCGCCTTGCCGGCATCCGCAAAGCACACACTCCCGTCCGGCAGCGACTCCGCCGCAGCCTGGTGTAGCGAACTCCGACATGACCATTGGGCCAGCACCCACTCCGGCTCGCCCGCTCCCGAGCGCGGTTGGATGGCGCCGCGCGGCACATGTTTGCCGGGCGCCGGGTCATGCACATCGAAGCCGCGTGCAAACTGGGGGTCGCTGAGCGACTCCGCCGCCGGGGTGCAGACGCTGCCGGAGAAGAGAAGCGCGGCGGCAGCCAGAGCGGCCACCGGGCGGAAAAGCGGGGCGGCGGTTCGTTCGGACGGGTTTTTAGGCAAAATCTGCTCTGTTATAGGCGACCAACCTCTCCCCGTCTGAGAGACGCTGCTGTCTGCACCGCACGACCTCACTCGGTCCAAACTGCCAAGTCTCAGTGTCATCAGGCGGAACTCCGGTGATGCGATAAATGTCGTCACGAAAATGCTCTGCGGACACTGGCCGCCAGCAATCCGTACCCTCGTCGTGCAAGTAAACGTAAATCGTCGTCTCCATGCCAGTAGTGTCCGATGCAGGCTAACCATCAACTCACCGATGGCGGCGCCTCCGTGGCTCCTGAATTGTCACGTGGCGTCGCGGAGCCGTCACTCGGTGGAGCGACTTGGTGGCCCGTCTTCTTCTTCTTTGGCCTGGGGCTACGCTGCCGAGGTCGCGCCCGTGGGCGAGATGGCCGCACTGGATACGGTTCAGGGTACTCCAAAACGTTCACCCCGTTGATGAATCGTGCCTGGTTAGCGTGGTCCTGCAACTGGCGAATAACAACCTCCACGGACTTCGGAGGCAACTCGATCTCCATCGCGGGCGTGGTCGAGCCTGCGGGCATATAGCCCAAGTACACCGCTTCGTGGATCTTGTCCTCGCAGCGGACCGTGCCGATGGAGAGGATGGCGCCGTCCGGAAACTGAAGCCGGGTCGGCGGCAGATATGGGTCAAACGAGCTTGGCATGGGCATAGAACGTCCGATCTGACGGTGGCCAGACACTGTGGCTGGCGATGAAGCGAGAAATGGTGTCCGTTCTCCGGAAACGGGGATTGTCTGCCGACGAGTGCCGGCAGGCCTTGCCCCGTGTTGGTTCAACAATGAACGCAAATTTGGAAAGGAAAGCAGACATCATGAGAACCTGCATACTCCGCAGCCTTGAAACTGTCGAGCCACAAATCCACGCCCGAAAATTCACGCCGTGCCGCAGCCAGTGAGTTCTCATCTTCCAGATTGTTGAATGTTGAGATGTGACCCCAATCTACGGATGGCGCAGCAGTATCCTCGCATCCTGCCCAGGAATCTCGAAGGCACGCCCGATTTTCTCCGTCGTCGCGTCTCTCATTGGGTGCGGGACGTTGATGAGGATCGAACTCGCGGTTGTGTTCACCACTACGATCCCGCTTTCATACACTCGGCTGAGTGTCCCCACGCCAAAGGCCCCGGTCTTGTGTGGCTGGACCGCATCGCCAAGGTTGGCGTCGTACTCCTTGAACCACCACAACTGGCCATGCAGGCAGTCACCGCGGTCGAACCCGAAATACTGCCCGTCGCGCAGCAATGTCAGCCCCAGGCCGAGCCGCAGGCGTCGCAAGTCGTTGTCGGTCAAAGCAGCCAGTTCGCTCGCGGCCCGCTGATCGCGCTGGAACCGAACATCTGCCGCGATGAAGTGGTACGCAGGCCGGCCTTTCACCGTGCCCAACCCCACCTCCGCCTCCTCCCACACATTGCGCCATCCGGAAACGCCCCACTGCGTCCCCAGCGCATTCTCGCGCATGTTTCCGTTGGTCCAGGCGTAGTACGGGCAGTCCGACGACCACACCCCCCCGCCATTCCCAATCAGATTCGCCTCGGGAAAACGCCGCCGCACGCTCTCCAGCAAGAAGCACATCGACTTCTGCCAGAGGACGACATCGCGTGGCGTGTCCGCCTTGCCGTCACCGTCCACGTCCATGCCCGGCCAGGGGCGCTCCCACAGGCAGTCGAACAGGACCCTGTCGTAGCGCTTCGATCCGAGATACTCGCGCGACAAGTACTCCACGACGAACCTGGGCCAGGCGTAGTCTTGAACAACAGCATTCATCAAGTGTCCTCCCCAGTGCGGCACCAGATACAATCCGTCTGCCTGCCGCGCAAACCAGTCTCCCGGACCTTCCTCGGGAACACCTCGGCCCTGCATCGGATTGCCCGGTCCCTGCAGCGGCATCCGCGCCAGGATCACGATGCGCGGATTCGTCTGTCGAATCCTCTCCAGCGACAGCTTCGCGCGCAGCACGTCGAAATGATGCAGAATGAGCACGTCCCACTGGGCCAGTCGCTCCTCCTTCTGGGCCACGCGATTCTCTTTCAGATACCTGTGGTGGTAGTTGACCAGGAAGGGAAGCTTGCGCGTGACTTTGCCCGTGGGGGGCAGCCGCCATATCCGCTCAGGCCGTGACCCCGCCGGCTCTTGTCTGTCCACCGTCTCACCGCAGGTCAGACAACAGGCTTGAATCGCGGCCACGATCAGTCCTGCCCCAATGTCAATTCTCATGTCCCAGTGCTCGCTTTACGCCCCCCGCACACAGCGGATTCTGCAGTAGCGAGTCAGTTCCTTCGTCGAACGCCAGAGGTGAGCGACCGCCGCTGCAGACGGGCGCCGGCCGAAGCCGGTGACACTGTAAAACCCGGAACGAACCAACTGAATCGCGCAGCGGCGCTCGACCGATCTGTTTTGTTAGGCGCATCGGCTGGATGGTCGTAGTGCATCGGAAATCAAAGCGTCCAGCACCTCTTTGGCGGGACGGTGTGACCGCACGCTCCGCTGCTCCTCCAAGCGCGCGGCCAGCTTGCTGAATGGTCGAATAAACGGATAGCGGCTGAACAGGTGCCGAAAGGCCGTGTGCCGCCGGAGAATCGACGCCACCCGCTCGTAATTGCCGGGAACCTCTCCCGACCCCGAAGGGGTTGCGGCGGTCTTGCGGGAAATCACCGTGATATTGCCGCCGTCCGACGATGTGGAACTGCTGACCACGCCGTAACCGGCCCGCCGGTGCATCGCCTCCATCGTCGCCAGGTTGAAATGGTACAAATGACCGCGATGAAACTGCGTGTGCGGCTGCTGACACACCGCCTCGACGTTGGGCACCTCGACCAACAGCAAGCCCTGCGGCCGCAACCACTGGCGGGCGTGGCGCATCACGTCGAACGGACTCTCCAAATGCTCCACCGTATGAAACATCGTCACTATATCTTGAGACTCCGGCGGGATGGCCGCATCCTGCCAAAAGCCCTGACGCACCGGCAAGCCCAGCACCTCGGCGGCATAACGCGCGTAACCCTCGTTCGGCTCAAAGCCAGAAGCCTCGTAGCCCATCGCGCGCAGGACATACACCACCTCGCCGCTGCCCGCGCCCACATCGAGCACGCGAAAGCCCGGCTCAAGGACGGGCTGCAGCCGCCGGAAGCGGTCCACCGCGACCTTGCCGGAGCGATACGTGTGCTTGGCCTTGGGCTGATAAGTGCCTTTGTAGCCAAGGCGGTACTCATGCGCGTAGAACTCCCTCACCTGCTCCGGCGTCGGGCGCGGGTCCGTCCAGACTAGCCCGCACCGACGGCAGATGACCGAGCGCAAAAAATCGCCGTGGCGGTCCTTCGAGCGAATCTGCTCGGCGTCGGTCGAGCCGCATAGGTTGCAGGGTATCGAACATTGCGCTGCTGAGTTTGTTTTGTGCATTTGGTCCGCTGGCGCACCCGCTGCGGCACGAAGCCGCGCGAGATGCGCCCAACCACTGATTAACAGGCTGATTGGCTTGATGATATGATATTAGCTTGGTTTTAGGGCGGATTTATCTCGTTCAATATCATGCGTTTAACTGGGTTTTGATGTTACGTCTGAAACCCAGAGCCTGTCAACGCCCAACCGGAACCGCAACCGGAACCGGCGAGAAAACAGCAGTGCCAATTCATGAAAGACTTTAGGCTTGGAGGAATTCTCGAGGTCGGGCTGTCTCGGGGAGTTGGAGGACGGCCCCCGAGTAGAGTGCAAGCGATGCCTCTGCTCCTGGATGTCCAGCAGTGTCTGCTCCAGCAGGGTGCCATCGACCTCCTGCTGCAAGCGGCAGAATGTTGACTGGCTGGGGGCGGGATAGCGGCCTCGACGGTTTTTGCGAATGCCTAAAGCCCGGCGTTGGGCTTGGCTCAAACCGCGAGCAAACTTGGCCAAATCCTTTTGCCCGCGAGGCGCTCCGCAGAGGACCGCCAAAAGATGAAGGGTCAGCAGCGACCACAGAGGGTAGGACTCGATGCGAGTTCGAAAGTCCGGGACTTGCCGGAAGTGCTCGACCAGGGAGCGAATCTCTTGGGTCGTGTGTCGCGACCTGGGCCACGCTTTGGCTTCCACCACGGCCAGTTCAGGCTTGAGGTGTTCGGCCTGCAAACTGCGGCAGGCGTTGCGGCAAAGTTCCCGTACAAACAGCCGCTTAGGCTTGTCATGCCGAACATAATAATCGCGCTGATGTCGCCCAGCGCCGTCGGTCTTTCCCAGTTCTTCCCAACCGTTAGCGGTATAGACCGTGCCGCAAAACTGGTCGGGATCGACAAAGGTCTCGACGACGGCCACCGGATGAGCAGAGCGAGCCTGCCAATCGCCACTCAAGCGGGCTAAGACCCTCCGCAACGCCCTGGTGCCCAAGTTCGGGAAGGTCGTGTCGGGCAGAAGCAGGAACCGGATGTTGTTGACCACAAGACTTAAACGTCTTTCCCGTTGCGCATCGGTCCAGCCAATCCACCGATCTCGAGACTTATGTCTTAGACACATACGCCACCCCCATAAACTTGCCCTGAGCACTCGCACCCCGCGCGGACCTGACCAGAACGCCGACAAGCCTATTTAATTGCCGCTGAGTGTGTTCACTGGAAATGGCAAATCGGAAATAGCCCTGGCCCGGTCCTCCAGCGTAATGGATCAACGTAGGATAGACTTCCGCCGCCAGAAGTTCTCTTTTCAGCATGGCGCTCTTGCGCCAGCCCGCCGGGACCACTTGAATGATCGGGCTGGGCGTGTCCTGGACCGGCAGATTCGCTGCTCGCAAAGCGGTTTTCACACCATCGGTGTTCTGCATCAAACGGCGCCGCAGATTCCGGTCGCTCTTGAGGACCGCTACGGCTTGCAGGACCGCCCAGGCTAAGGGCAAGGGCAAGGGCGTATTGCCATTGAACAAGCTGCTCCCTGTAAAAATCTTCTTTGCCAAACCGTTGGCGCACAAGATCGCTCCACCATAGACTCCAAAGGCCTTGCTCAGGGCCACGGTTTGAATAATGCGATCTCGGGGCACCCCCTCCTGCTCCGGCGTCCCTTGCCCTGTTCGCCCCACAGTGCCGGCGCCGTGCGCATCGTCCACCAGGATCATCCCTTTCCTGGGCAGGATCGCTAAATAGTCCCGCAGCGGTGCGATGGAACCGTCGTGCGCAAACATCCCGTCCGTCAACAGGATAGGCTTGGCCCGCTGTCCGCACGAGCGAATCTTTCTGGCTAAATCTTCGGTGTCTCGATGCGCGAATGTGACCATGGAGCCTTCGAAAAACGGCGCGGCATCCTTCAGGCTGGAATGCGCCTTTGAATCGATCAGAACGTGGGAAAATGCTCCGGCCAAAGCCTGCGCCGCCACCATATTTGTCACATAACCGTTGGACAGGAGCACGGCGCTTTCGGTGTCGAAAAAGGCGGCCAGTTGCTTTTCCAACGCTTCGTAGAGCCAGTGATTGCCCGTCGTTTTCCGGGACGCGGCGACGCTCAGGCCGAATTGGCGCAACCCGTCGTGCAGAGCTCTTACTACGGCGGGATGGCTGGACAGCCGGTAATAATCGCACCCGCCAAAATAGCTTAAGCGCATGTTCCGGAACCGCACCCAGGTGCGGCCCACTTGTTGCAGAAGCGGCGCCAACATGGCCGCGAGTGTAGTCGCGCTGCCCCCCTTTTACCATCGACTTTTGAAAAAATGAGTTTCCGATTACCAGCCCAAACCTATATACAAAAGGCCGCTAACAAAGCATGAAACCATGAACGTGAAGAACCAAGCCATTGACCACGAAACGCACGAAAAGAGGATTGAACGGAGAATCCAGAGCCTCAACTCTTTCAATCGAACCATCGCAAACCGCCGGTGCCTTTCGTGTATTTCGTGTATTTCGTGTTTTTCGTGGTTAATCTGTCCGTTCCGGATGAAGTCAGATTGCACCATGCTGGCCTGCGCCGCTCTCTTGCTCGCAGGCTGGCTTCCCCTCCACAACGCCATTGCCGCAGAAGGCAAATCAGCCACGGCTGATCCCGTTGGCACCGATAAGGCCAATGCAGAGACTCCCCCGCCCGCGCCAGGGTACAAGTCCTCTGCCGAACTGATGGCTGCCATGGCCACCGGCCAGGTCAAACTCATTTCTCAGCCCAAAGAGTTGCCGCCGGGAGTGACCGAGCTGAAGAACATCGAATATGGCAAGGTCGGCGACCGCTCGCTGCAACTGGACCTCTACCTGCCCGAGAAGGCCGCGCAACCGGTCCCGGGATTGATCTTCATCCACGGCGGCGCCTGGTCGGGCGGCACTCGCGATGTCTATAAGTATTATACCGTGCGCTATGCCAAAAAAGGTTACGTCGCCGCGACCATCTCCTATCGGCTCTCCGGAGAAGCCCCCTTCCCCGCCGCGGTCGAAGACGCCAAGTGCGCCGTGCGCTGGATGCGCGCCAACGCCACCAAGTATCATATCGACCCAAACAAGATCGCGGTGATTGGCGGTTCAGCGGGCGGTCATTTGTCCATGATGGTCGGTTACTCTTCCGATGTGGCTGCGCTGGAGGGGAACGGCGGGAATCCCGGTGTCAGCAGCCACGTGCAGGCGGTCGTGAGCTTCTATGGCCCCTGCGACCTGACCACGGACTTCGCACGCAACAACGGCGCGGTCAAAAAGTTTCTCGGCGACAAAACGTTCGAGGAGGCGCGCGAGGCCTACCCGCTGGCCTCGCCCATCACGCATTTGAGCAAGGGCGATCCGCCCACTCTGATTCTGCACGGGACACTCGATGACGTCGTGCAGATCGACCAATCCGACACGCTGGCGGCCAAGCTGAAAGAGTTGGGCATTCCCTGCGTCTATGATCGTTTGGAAGGCTGGCCCCACGCCATGGACTTGGCTCAAGTCGTCAATGATCGCGGCCAATTCTTCATGAACGAATTCCTCGCCAAATATCTGCCACTGCCGAAATAAAACGTTCCTTCGAAGTTGACCGGCGCTTGTCCCAATCGTGATCATTCAGTCAGACACGCCCCTTAACTCTACAATCTCCATGAACTTCGTAGCAGCCGACGTAAGGAGGCTCACTGCAAATCCGCAATCCGCAATCCGCAATCCGCAATCCGAAATTGAACAGAGCCTCCTTACGTCGGCTGCTACGGTTCAAGGGCGCAATGTTTGAAGTTCAACACATTGACTCGCTCGACCTGCCGGAACTGGAGCCGTACCGGACCCTCCGGCGGCCGTTGGAGCATCGCCAGCAGCGGATTCTGGTCGCGGAAGGCGAAAAACTGGTGCGCCGGCTGTTGGAAAGCGACTTTGCGGTCGTGTCCGTGCTGATGCCCGAACCGTGGTTGCGCAGCTTTGAACCGATGCTGGAAGCGCGGCCCGAACTGATTCCGGCCTTTGTGGCGGAAAAAAGGGTCTTGGAGCGCCTCACCGGTTTTTCCATGTACCAGGGCGTCCTCGCCGTCGGCAGAATTCCACCGCTTCCCACCTTGGAAACGGTTCTGCAGACCAGCGCGCAGCCGCGCCTGTTCGCGGCCGTGGATGGCATTTCCAACGCCGATAACCTGGGGGTATTGGTTCGCACCTGCGCGGCTTTCGGGGTGCAAGCCTTGCTCGTGGGCGAAACGGCGAGCAGCCCATTTCTGCGCCGGGCCGTGCGCAGCTCGATGGGTACCATCTTTCGATTGCCGGTGGTGGAACTGGACAGCCTGGTCCAGGCGTTGAAGGTATTGCGCGCCCGGCAGGTCCGTTGCCTGGCCGCGCATCCGCACGCTCAAGGCCGCACTCTGGCGCAAGCCGATTTCACCCAGGATAGCTGCCTCATTCTCGGCAGCGAAGGCCACGGCATCTCCCCGGCGGTGCTGCAAGCCTGTGATGCAGCCGTGGCCATTCCGATGGCCTGTGGTGTTGATTCTTTGAACGTGAGCGCGGCCGGCGCAGTCTTTCTTTACGAAGCCCAGCGGCAACGGCGAAAAATGTGAGTGCCATCGCGCGGCTCTGGAAAAACCTCCAGGCCCGACCACGGAAAACGCTCCTGCAAAACCCTTTAACCGTAAGCGCGTGTCCGGAAATCCCAGACCGACTGTTCGTCCTCGTTCTCGTCGTCCTCCTCGTCCTCGAAAATGAAGGCCACATCGAGGACGACGACGAGGACGATGCTCCACATCGATTTTCCGTACACGCATCTGACATGCCGCAGATGTTCGAGCCGGTCCGGTTGAAGACCCTTGCGCTGTCAGCGACGTTCGTTTTGCCGGCGGGCACGCTGTGGTGGAGCGCATTTGACTGCCTCGAAGCTCCAACCATGAAACCACGTTCAACCGGGGCAAAATTCGCGAAATCCAGCGGGCAAGCCTCCGTTCTTGACTTCGCGGCCAGGACGCCGATTTGGTATCCCTTGCACTGGATCGACCCATCGGAAAAGGACTCCGACAACGACGCGCTGGAAAAACGCCGCTGGGCCGCCCAATTGAAGTGCGAAGTCCTAAATCCGAGGTGGGAAGTCCCGTCAGTTCGACATTCAAGAGTCCTCACTCGCACTTCCGCCGCCCGCGCCTCCGAACAGGAGCTCCGCCGCCAGCTCGCAGCCTAAAACCTATGTCACTCGACACCTCCCTTTCCGGCATCACGATCCGTCTCCGCCAGGGCTGCTTCCCGAACGAGCAGGCCATTTCGTCCTGTGCGAGCTCCAGGAACTCGGTTGGGACACGTGGGACACCGCCATCGTCTGGCCGGAATACCAGACCGGCGAGAGACGCGCCGATTTCCCCCTGTGCCATCCGCCGCCAAAATCCCTTAGCCGCCGACGTGTGTGGGGGCTTATTTGCTGTAAATATGCGCCTACTAAGGTGGGCGGCTACAGTTTTGAAATCGGCCCTCGAAGTTCGAAATGCGAACGCAAGCGCCGCCATTCCCCATTCGTCATTCTTCATTCGCCATTTCCCCCGGCGGCCACCAACCTTAACAACGTGCTCAAGAAAACGATCATCCGCCTGGCGGCCGAACAGTGTCTCAGCGAGGAAAAGGAAAGCGTGGAAGTGAACGTGGAGGAGTTTGCGGGGAAATGCGCGGAGGTTTGCGTGGGTGATGGCATGAAGGCAAAACCGATGTTGACCTCGTCACGCGAGATATCTACTGTCCTCACCTGTGGCGTTTCAGGCTAAACAGCCCTTTTTCGCCTTCCTGAAAGGCGCCGCAGCCAGAACAGCGCTTGAAGAAGCCGCTCCGGCTGAAAACTACATTCTCGACGAGCGCGTCCCAGATGCTCGCGAGGATGAGTTTCTCGCCTTGAACGGCTTTGCGTCTGCTGCCCACGATAGGGATTCATGGTTCAAGCAGCACGTTGATTATGCCAAGGACCGCGTGGCCTTGCCTGCCATCAGCGGCACCTTCACCGCCATCAATCAGCCAGACTGGCTCGGACTCAGTCCCGATTGGGACGTGGTTCGCATCGAGACGCTTTGCGGATTGGCTGACCGCGCAAAGAGAAGAGGTTCCGAAATTGACGAAGCTGAGGCGAACGACCTCATCCGCGACATGCTCCGTGCGCGGGAGGCTGGCACCGCCTTCGATCCATTCAAAGAAGCCCGCTTGGAAAAGTGGCTCCGCCACGTCAGCAGCGGCAGCGACCGGCGCCCCGCTTTCGTGGCGCCGTTCGCTGAGGTCGAAGACATCCTGAAGCAACCTGACTGGGCCAACCGCCTCCGCGATGCCTTGGGCCTCGGTCACATCCGCCTTTGGGCGGGAAATCCGATGACGGTGGTGCTGATGCAATACAACCTCATCCGCGTCCACAACGCCCACATCGGCAAGCCCGCTTGGGCCGCATCGCCGACAGTGCTCGACGACGTGCCTGGCCAGATGCCGAATCCCTGTTTCTTTCCCGCGCCGAAGACCGCTTCCACCGACGGCTACGGCTACACCGTGGACCTCGCCGCGACGGATGCCACCTGGCGGAAGGAAATCCTTCACGGCCACATCGCCTACACGCTCGCCGACATCCGCCGCATTGGCGAAGTCACCACCGACGTGCCGCCCAGCCGAATCGCCGATGCCCGCAAAGACCATCGCGACCTGCTGGCTTCCGACCTGCGCCACCTGTCCGACCTTCCTGCAAGGCCATGAACGAATCCGTCCAAAAGTGGCTTGATGAACTGGCCGCCGCTCCTTCCACGGCGATTCAGAAGCTCGTGCTCGGATATGCGGGCGTGTCGGCGTGGTCGCGATCCAGCCTGCGCGAGTCATTCGTCGAAATCTTCCAGACCCACGCTGAGGCGCTGGACGCCGCCGTCGCCGCATGGCTGCAAGACCGCCTGATGAAACTCCCGCCGGAGAAGACGCCCACGCTCGTCTGGGCCTCGCACCTTCAGGATTTGTTCAGCGCCCTCGCCGGTCTGCCGCTGCCGCAAGTCGCCCGACTGCTGCGCGACCGCCTGCGCGACTTCCGCTCCTGGCTGCGCCCGCTGCGGACGGACGAAAGCCTCGACCCCGAAGCCGCCTATCTCGCCGCCCTCGCCTGGGCCGACACCAACCAGCATCTGGAAGGCATGTGGCAGGGACTGGCGCTGCTCCGCGACCGCGAACCGGCCTACTACACCGACATCGGCCTGCTCGGCCTCCGCAAGACGCGGGACGAGCGCGGCCAGTTGCCGTCCAAGGCTCCTTTCCTCCTGCTCGCCACGCTGATTGACCTCCCCGACACCGGCCTCTCGCAAAAGGACTGGCTCCTCACCACCCGCGCGCTGCTCGGCGGCTATCACTACAGCTTGGAAACGTGGGGGCGCGAGTTCGAGCCGGTGCTGGAGGCGCGGCAGGACGCGGAGCGCGGGCCGGAGTGGTTGAAAAAAGTGCTGCCGCAATTTCGGGCTACACGACAAGTCGAGCACCACCATTCGTCAGCGCGAACAAACCAACAACCAACCACATTCACCTTGCGTGATTGCAACTGGATGGTGAACGAAGTGAAGAGAGTCGGCCCAGTGGCGCTAGGCGAACAATTGGAACACTTCCTCAATCTTCAACGAGCGTTCGCGAACGAGAGCCGCAATCCTCACTTCCTCGTCCGCACCTTCAACCGTCTCGCCGAAGCCGCGCGCACACACGACGCCGACTGGGCCATCGCCCGCGCCGAAGAAACGCTGGCATGGGACGAAGACAACGCCCGCAACTGGACCGTGCTCGCTCGCGCTCTGTGGATGCGTGGTGTTCGGGCTCAGGAGAACGGCGAGGCCGCGTCAGCCCAAAGTTATTGCCGCGAAGCAATGGACACCCTTTGGACTGCCCGATTTCGCTTTTGGTGGGAAGCCTATGTAAGAAACGAACTTGGGAGGCTGCATCGTGATGCTGGTGACTTGAAGACCGCTGAAGCGATTTACCAAGAGGCTGCCGCCGAGTTTCCTGACAGCGACGTGTGCCGAAATGGTCTGGCTGACATTCTTGTTAGGACAGGCCAAATCGCTAAGGCCGAGGATTTGTATAGGCAAACACGCTCGCAGTTTCACAACGACCCGTATTCTCGCACAGGCTTGGCTAAAATACTCTTCCACAGAAGCGCAAGAACGGGCGATGAGCGGGAACGCGAAGCAGCGCGTGAGCTACTAACGGAAGCTGCTGCCTTGGGAGACCGGTATGCCCGTTCGGGTGTCAATAGCTTTGACTATCGCTGGCGAGAGTTGGTTTCCAAGGTTGGAACTCCGCCTGCCGGCGACGAAGCGGCAGACGAAGCTGTCTCCGTTGCCATGCCTGCGCCCAGCGAAATGCGTCCCGCACAACGTCTCGGACGCGCCCTCC
>CAYIIH010000157.1:0-18000 GCA_964363225.1 uncultured Verrucomicrobiota bacterium
ACTGCCGGCGGGCTTCGCGGCGGACGACATCAATGGCGGTGCGGCGGGTGACTTGGTAAAGCCATGCCGTGAGGATGGTGTCGGGTGCTCGCCTCGTGGGATAATTCGTCTGAGATTCGGCTCCGTCTTGGGCGCTCTTATCCCACGGGGCGAGGCGATGCGCCTGGCGGGCGAGGTCGGTGAAGGCGGATTGGGCGACTTCCTCGGCCAGTTGCGGAGAGCGGACCTGACGGACGGCGGCGGAATAGACGAGGCCGAGGTGGCGGCGGACGAGTTCGGCGAAAGCGTCCTCGGCGTGTTGCCGGGCGTAGCGGGCGAGCAATTGCAGGTCGGTGTCGGTCATTTCCAACAGTATATCGCCACCCAAGCCCGGAATCCGACAAGGTAATTCCGGATTTCAAGTCTCGCCCTCCCAACGCCTTGACATTCAAGGGTCGGCGCGCCAGCGTAGCGGGTATGAACGTCGAGCATATTCGCGCACGCCTGGCCGAGAGCTTCCGCCCATTCGCCTTGGTTACCTCGAGCGGCAACAAGTATCCGGTGCCCCACCCCGAGTTCATTTTGCTGACCCCACGCACCGTGGTCGTCGCCGATGCGGAAGGTTACACGACTCTCCTCGATCCGCTCCACATCGTCGGCCTGGAAGACGTCCCTTCCCGGAAAAACGGGCGCGCCCGACGCGCTCGCAAGTGAATTGGGGTCACATCTCAATATTCAACAATTGGGCCTTCCGCCGAGGACGGTTTATTGAAAGCGCCACGCTTCAAACCGCCGCGGGCGTCCAACCAGCGTCCAAGCGTGAGCGACAAGCTCCACTTTGTCCCTGACCTGCAAGGACGCTGGACAAGCGCCGACCGAATCTTACAGTGGCGGAATCAGTAACGAACAAACATGATTCCCACTCGCGAAACGTTCGGCAACATCCCGCATGCTTCGCAGGTTGTTTTTTACTGGCTGACGGCGCTGGCGCTGGCGGTTTTTGCTTGGGGGCTTTGGCGGCGCTACCGATTGTGGCGGATGGGAACGCCGGCCAATACCTGGCAGACAGCAGGCGCAAATCTCCGGCGTCTATGGGAACAGGCCCGGCCGCGGCTGAAGCGTTTGTTGATCGAGGCTTTGGGGCAAAAGCGCGTGCGCGGTCGCGGGCTGCCCAGTGGAGCGCACCTCGGACTGTTCGCCGGGTTCATGATGCTGTTTCTGGGCACCACCTTGCTGGAGATCGACCATCTGGCCTCGGGCCTTTCCGAGTCTCTCAAGTTCCACCAAGGCGCTTACTACGTCATTTACGAGTTCACGCTCGATTTGTTTGGCCTCTTGTTCCTGGCCGGTTGCGTGTTGTTCGGCTGGCGCCGGCTGCGGCGTCCGGCCAGCGTGGGGCACAAAGCGACTGATTGGTATGTGCTGGTTTCATTCGTAGCCATCGGGTTGACCGGCTACGTGGTGGAAGGACTCCGCATGGCTTGGCAGCAGCCGACCGGCCTTGGGGCGCACTGTTCACCGGTAGGATTATGGCTGGCGCAAGGTTTCTCCGGCTTGAGCCACGCCAGCGCTCGGTTGGCTCACCAAACCGTCTGGTGGGTTCATGCGCTGCTGGTTTTTGGTTTCATCGCTTCCATTCCATACACGCGGCTGCTGCATATCATTGCCGGACCGTTGAATATTTTCTTTGCCCGGCCGGAACTCGGCGCATTAAGACCGGTTTCGATCGAGGAAGTGGAAAAGACGGAGCGCATCGGCGCCGCCGACATCACCCATTTTGATCGGCAGCAATTGCTCAGTCTCGACGCTTGCATGGAATGCGGGCGGTGCGAAGAGGCCTGCCCGGCGTTTGCGACGGAGAAACCATTGTCGCCTAAAAAGGTGGTGCAGGATTTGAAGGGGCTGATGGGCGGGAGACAAAGGCCGAGTGGCTGGTGGTCAGTGGTCAGCGGTCAGTGGTCCGCTGGCAACAACGATGGAGCTGGCGCCGCCGCCGTTGATCACGGGCTGCGGATTCCATCTGCCTATGTCTCAGGCTCTGCCCCAGGAAACGCGCCTCATAAGCAAGGTCAAACCCGGGGCTCACAGCCGCACTTGCACGCCGCCCTTCACGGCGAGACGATTCAGGCCGAGACGCTCTGGTCCTGTACGGCTTGCAGCGCGTGTGTAAGCGTGTGTCCCGTGCGCATCGATCCGCTCACCATGATTGTTGACCTGCGGAGAAATCGAGTCGGAGAAGGCGCTTTGAGCGGCACGGCGGCGACGGCGTTGCGCCGCATGCAATCCAGCGCCAATCCGTGGGGGCTGCCCGTGGCGGAACGCGCCCACTGGACCGAAGGCCTGAAGGCGCCGACGTGCCGGGAGAATCCTGGTTTTGAAGTGCTGTACTGGGTGGGTTGCGCCGGATCGTATGATCGCCGCGCGCAACGCGTGGCGCGGGCCGTCGTCAAGTTGCTAAAGCACGCCGGCGTGAACTTTGCCGTTCTTGGTCGCGAGGAAAAGTGCACCGGCGAATCGGCGCGCCGGCTGGGCGACGAGTTTTTGTTCCAGGAATTGGCTCAGGCCAACATCGCCACGCTGTCGCAATATAAGGTCCGCAAAATCGTGGCCCATTGTCCGCATTGTGTGAATTCGTTGCTGAAAGATTACCCGCAGTTTGGCGGGCAGTATGAGGTGGTGCATCACACGCAGCTCATCGCGCAATTGATCCGGGATGGCCGCTTGAATTTGGGACGCGGGGCGGGCGCCGCCAGCAGCAGCGGAATCGCAGCGGCAAATCCCGGCGGCGCGGAGAGCGGCGCCGCGGCGGAAAGCGTAGTGACGTATCACGACCCTTGTTACCTGGCCCGCGTCAATGGCATTCACGAAGCGCCGCGCACGGTCCTGAAAGCGGCTCTCGGCCTGGCATCAGGCCCGGTGGTTTTCCGGGAAATGCCGCGCCACCGGGAGAAAACGTTTTGTTGCGGCGCAGGCGGAGGACGGATATGGATGGAGGAGGACCCCAGGAAACGCGTTTCGACCGCGCGTGCGCAGGAGGCCCTGGACACAGGAGCCAAAACGGTCGCCGTCGGATGCCCTTTCTGCCTCACTATGATGACCGATGGCGTGGCAGCCAATGACGAAGCGGCACGGGTCCTGGACGTGGCGGAACTCCTGGCCGAGAAAATGGGTTTGTAGCAAAATGTCGAAAAGCGAAAGTCCCATGCAGAAATCAATTGCGAAACCAGCCTGGCGCAGCCGCAACCGAGATACCAAAGGAATTTCCCCAGGAATTCAGGGCGGACCACAGATGCATCTGGAACATGTCTGAAAAAGCAATCTCTATGTCAGAACTCAAACCATCGCCTCCCCATCTCCTCGGCGGAAATTTTCTGCTCGCGGACACCAGCCCCTCGGAAGTGTTCACACCCGAGGATTTGTCATCCGACCAGCGCTTGATGGCCGAGACGGCGGTGAAATTCATGGACAAGGAAGTGTTGCCGCAGCTCGAAGCGTTGGAACAGCAGAAGGATGGTTTGGGACCGAGCCTGCTGCGCAGGGCGGGAGCGCTGGGCTTGCTGTGCATGGAAATCCCCGAGGAGTACGGCGGCTTGAGCCTGGGCAAAACCAGCGCCTGCGGCGTGGAGGAACAGCTCAGCCGGCTGGGCGGCTTTGGTGTGACCTGCGGAGCGCATAGCGGGATTGGCACACAGCCGCTCATTTACTTCGGCACCGAGGCCCAAAAGCGGCAGTACCTGCCCAAGTTGGCCGCCGGGGAATGGATTGGCGCCTACGCCCTGAGCGAAGCCGGCTCCGGGTCGGATGCGCTCGGTTTGCGCACCAAAGCCACGCTCAGCGCCGATGGAAAGCATTACCTGCTCAACGGAACCAAAATGTGGATCTCGAACGCTGGTTGGGCCGATCTCTTCACCATCTTTGCCAAGGTCGAAGGGCGGCAGGTGACGGCGTTTCTGGTCGAGCGCGCTTTTCCCGGAGTCTCGACCGGCAAGGAGGAACACAAGCTGGGCATCAAGTCTTCCTCCACCTGCCGGGTCATTCTGGAAGACGTTCTTGTGCCGGTGGAAAACGTTTTGGGCGAGGTCGGCAAGGGGGCCTACATCGCGTTCAATATTCTGAATTTGGGGCGGTTCAAGCTGGGCGCCGGCGCCATCGGCGGCGCCAGAGAGGCTTTGAAAGTGTCCACGCGCTATGCTTTGGAGCGGGAACAATTTGGGAGACCCATTGCTTCCTTTGGCCTCATGCAACAGAAGCTGGCCGAGATGGCCGCAAAGATTTTTGCCGGCGAAAGCGCTGTTTATCGCACGGCTGGGATGATGGATTCCGTCATGGCCACCGGCGAAATGATCGATTCCGTGACGCCATCATTTCCACGCGGCATCGATGAATTCGCGATCGAATGTTCCATCATCAAAGTGGCCTGCAGTGAGATCATGGATAGGGTAGCGGATGAGATGCTGCAGATTCATGGCGGCTACGGCTACACCGAGGAATTTCCGGCCGCCCGCACTTACCGGGACTCGCGCATCAACCGTATTTTTGAAGGCACGAACGAGATCAACCGGCTCTTCATTCCCACCATGCTGCTGCGCCGCGCGCAACGCGGCCGGCTGCCCTTGCTGCCGGCGGTGGCCAAAATCAGCCAGGATATCCTGGAAATGGCTCCGTTGGACGAAAGCGCCGGCGTTGATGCATTGCGCACGGCCCAAGGGCTTGTCAGCAGCGCGAAAAAGCTCGCGCTCTTCCTTTCGGGTGTCGCTTATCAAAGATTCGGCGAGAAATTGATCGAGGAGCAGGAAATCCTGGCCTGTCTCAGCGACATCCTGATCGAGGTTTACCTGGCCGAAAGCGCGGTTCTGCGCGCGCTCAAGGCGGAGGCAGCGAGAAGCAGGGCGCCGACGATGCGGGATTTGACCCTGGTGTTTGTGAACGACGCCGCCGGCCGCATGGAACAAAGCGCGCGGCAGGCGTTGGCGGCCATTTCCGAAGGAGACGAGTTGCGCGGCCAATTAGGTCTCGCGCGCCGTTTGCTGAAATGGCTGCCCTTGAACACCGTGGCACTGCGCCGCCGCATTGCCCAACGCCTCTGCGAGACCGGAAACTACCCGGCGCTGCTGGCGGAAAAGTAATGTTGAGTCCGCCACGATTCTGCGCCGGAATACCGGCAGGGCGACTTTGTCGTTAACCGATGAGCAGGTGGTTCAGTTGGTGAAGCAACTGCCTCCGAAAGCCAAGCAGCGCGTGTTGATAGGCCTGACCGAGGAGCGTGGTGGCTGGTGGCAGGAGACGGCGCGCCAGGGCCAGCAGGATATGCGCCGGCTCGCGGCCGCGCGCGGTTTGGATTGGGATGCCCTGACTGAGGCGCAGCGAGAAGCCTTCGTGGACGATCTCCTGCACGAATCGTGAATGAGCTTCACCGCGTCGTATTCGACACGAACATTCTGTTCTCTGCCGTCTGCTGCTGCTCTTATGCCGGGCGGCACATGCGCAAGTGGACAGCGGCAGCAATGGCGCATTCCATCCCGCGACGAATCCCGTCATCAACACGCCAGCCATCTGGCCCAGACAAAACACTTACCTTCAGCCGGAAACCGTGATATGATGCGACCATGAAAATAGAAACCGTCGAGATTCCCGCGACTGTTCTATCGTCCGTCGAGACCCTGGACGAATTGCAGGACTGGCTCACCGCGCAAAATCCCAAGGTCATTGCTGAATTGCGCGCGGCGCGAAAACAGGATCTGGCAGGCAAGTTCAAACCCTGGAAAACCCGCCATCTGCCATGCCCTACCAAGTCGAAGTAGGCGGCAAAGCCGACGCGCAACTTGCGGGATTGGACGCCGCGATTGGCGCCAGCGTCGAACGCAAAATTCAATGGCTTGCCGAAAACGCCGCCGGGATGGTTCACCGGCGGCTCGTGGGGATGCCCGAGGATTTGGCGGGCCTGTGCAAACTCCGCGTGGGCGATTACCGCATCCTCTACTGATTGTATCCGCCGAAGAAACTCGTCCGCATCTACCGCATCCAACACCGCTCCGAAGTCTATCGCCAACTCTGATCACGTATGAAAACCCGACTCCAACCTCTCGCGCTCCTGTTGCTTCTTCCGCTGGCAGCGCACGCGCAAGTGAACAGCGGCAGCGACGGGCACGACGGCGCGTTCAATCCCACGACGAACACCGTCATCAACATGGCCGACCACCCGAATGGCATTTACCACTACACGTCCGTCAACATCTCGAACGCCGTCACGGTGACGTTCATTCCGAATGCGAACAACACGCCAGTCGTGTGGCTCGTGCAAAGCAATGTCGTCATCAACGGAATCGTGAATGTGTCGGGGCAAAGTGGGGATGTTACTGTCGGCGGGATTGGCGGACCTGGTGGGTGGAAGGGAGGAATAGGCGGCGAGGCGTCAACTGCAGGCCAAGGTCCAGGCGGAGGTCAGCCAAAAACATCAACCTCTTCATTCGGCGGCAACGCTTCATTCGGAGCCGCAGGGTTCTATCTCTCCGGCGCAGGCGCTGGGGCTGTCGGGCAAATCTACGGAAATCCATTTCTGGTTCCGCTTTTAGGTGGATCTGGCGGCGGTGGAGGAACAACAGGAGGCGGCGGTGGAGGAGGTGCCATCCTTATTGCGGCATCGGGAGAAATCACCGCTAATGGACAAATTCGCGCTTATGGAGGGTCGTCCTATCCAGCAGGCGGCGGAAGTGGTGGAGCGATCCGCTTGGTCACAAGCAAGTTCTCGGGTTCTGGCAACCTTGGAGCAAGTGGTGGGAGTGGAAGCTACGGAAATGGTTTAGCCGGCAAAGGGCGAATTAGGCTGGACGTGTATGAGAATACATTTGGGGGAGGACTCGATGGTGTGTTTACCCAAGGCTTTCAACCCATCATCATTCCGACAGCGGGACAAGGAGCACAATTAAACATTACGAGCGTGGGCGGAGTTCCAGTCTCTGCATCGCCTACCGGAACATTCACTACTCCTGACGCCATCCTCTCCGCACAACAGAACAATCCGATTCCCGTCGTTGTGCATTGCTCGAACATACCGCTCAACACGCAAATCACGGTGAGCGTGAGGCCAGCGAACGGCGTGACGGTCAGCGCGACGGGTTACAACAACAGCGGCACGCTTTCATCCAGCACCGCCACAATTTCGATAACCATGCCACGCGGCGGCGGCATCATTTACGCCATGGCAGCCACGGGGAATTGACCCTCACCCTTGATCCCTCTCCCATCCGAAGGGCGAGGGAAAAGAGAATGAAAGTTTGATGAACGACCGCCCTCATCCCGGCCTTCTCCCCCAGGAGAAGGAGAATCGTTCGCCGGTTTCTGGCAATGCGGACGCGCCGGGTTGTCGTGCGGCCTTCTCGGCGAATGACAAAGCAATGGTGATGACACGAAGAACTTCTATGCTTTCGAGAGATGCCGATTGGCCCACCCTCTCCTCGGGGGAGAGGGCCGGGGTGAGGGCGAGCCAAACCACAAACTTCATTTCTTCAACGGGCGCAGCGAGGGCGAGCGTAAAACTAACTTCTCTTTTTTCCTCCTACATCCAGCGGTTTCATCGGCCTGGTGTAGTCCGGCAGTGGATGCGGCGCGCGGGCTTGCAACTCACGGAAGATCGTGTCGCGGATGGCTTGTTTGTCCCGGCGCAACCGCGAGTTCCAGAAGCGAAGTTCCTTGATGCCCATCGAAACAAGGAACTTGGTTCGTTCAGCATCGTGAGCTTGTTGGCCGGGCTGCCCGTGCCCGCCGCCGTCGAGTTCGATGGAGAGGCTGGCTTCGCGGCAGTAAAAATCCAGAAAGTAAATCCCGACCGGATGCCCCCGACGAAATTTGTAGGCGCTGAATCGCCGGTCACGCAGCCAACTCCACACGAGTTTTTCCGCCCAAGTCGGCTGCTGGCGCAACGCGCGGGCGCGGTTGGTGTCGGGCATGGCAGGACTGTAGGGTGGTGCGGGTGCGAAGAAAAGAATCGTTTGAACGCTCGCCCTCATCCCGGCCTTCTCCCCCAGGAGAAGGAGAATCGTTCGCCGCGCTTTGACGATGCGGACGCGCCGGTTTGTCCTGCGGCCTTCTCGGCGAATGACAAAGCAATGGTGATGACACGAAGAGCTTCCAGACTTTCGAGAGATGCCGATTCGTCCACCCTCTCCTCGGGGGAGAGGGTCGGGGTGAGGGCGAGCCAAATCACAAACTTCATTTGTTCAGCGGTCAGGGTGAGGGCGAGCGTAAAAACCATTCTCTGCTCGACGCTTTTGTTCTGCCTCGCTTTCGCATCCCCGCTCCTGGCCGACGACATGATCACGAACGTTATGTCGCCCATCGTGAGCTACCAGTATCCGAATGATTTCAGCAGTCAGGCATTGATCAACGGCGGCATCAGCAGCCCCATCGTCAGCTACCAGTATTTCGAGTGGCCGGGTGATGACGTGCTGGAATTACTGTCCAGTCCGCGCGTGAGTTACTTCTACCAAATCGGCAGCGAGCCGCTGCCGCTTGTGTTGCATGGGCGAGTGACGGACACAGTTGGAGTCGGGATTTCCGGTGCTGCAATCTCTGCCACTGTCGGGCTGACTCCAGCCGCACAGACCACCACAGATGCAAGCGGGAACTACGCGTTGCCGTCATTGGGCGCGGGTGTTTATGCGCTCGCGGCAAGCGCGCCCGGTCACGCGAAGTCAGGCCGGGCGCTGACGTTAAGCGCGGCGACGGCGAATCAAGATTTTCAACTGACCCCGCTGTCCGCCGCGCCGACAACGCAACAAACCAGCCGCGAGCCGCCAACCGCATTCACGCAGCCGCCCGTCGGCCCGTTGGGCAGCACGCTTCTGGTCTTCGACGTCGACGGCAGCGCGTTCGTGCCCATCACTGCCGACAACGCGCCGCAGCCGGATCGGATGACCATTGTGATGACGCATGGATGGAACAGCAATCCCGGTAAGTGGGCGGCGGGTATGGCGGCGCAAATGCACGCCCAAGGTGTGACCCCAGCCATCGCCAACATTGTGGCGTGGGATTGGCGTTATGACGCTGCTGGGCCTTACCCGCCAGAGGGGAGGACGCTAGACGAAGGCAAAGCGCTTGGGACGGCTTTGCAGGCAGAGGCAGTGCTAGGCCCTGGTTACGCACAGCCGATTCACTTTATTGGCCACAGCCTCGGCACGTTGGTGAATGCGGCTGCGGCCAACTATTTGCACGGCGACCGGACGGCGCATGAGGATGTCTCCCCGACGCAGTGGAGGAATTTGCCCATGCACATGACATTGTTGGACGAAGCAGAGGCGGCATTCGTATTTTCCGGGGTGGAGTGGTTTTTTGATAGTCTGACGCTGGCGCTCGTAGATGCCGGCGTGCCACTTGCACGCCCCCCCAGCAGCACATCGCGTGGGTACAAGTCTCCGATCCCGATTCACGCGTCATGGATTGATAATTACGTGTCACTCTACGGATATTGGCACTCCGAAGCGGTGAATGCTGTTCTGAACAACGCACGGCTCTATACGGCGAACCTGCACAGTTACCCGATGCAATGGTATGGCATGTCGATAACCAATCCATCCGATGCAAACAACCCGTTCGGGTTTCAGAAGAGTTTTGAGTATGCCAAACTTATTGGGGCGCCAGCCAGCTTTCCGCCGTCCGCGACAGGTTTCCCGCTGGGTGTGAATTACGGTCAAGTGTCACTTTCAGATCAACTCGCTTTGGAACAAACGTTTTCCCTTGCGCAGTCGTTCGGCATCGCGGCTAGCGCTGTTGTGCAGGGTTCTGCAAGCGCAGTGCAGGTGGTTGGCAATGTGGTCGTGGGCATCGAGCAGAGTGCGCAGCGCGCAGGGGCGATGATCGGGCAGGGTTTCGATTACGTGGGCAATGTGGCGGCGCAGGGTGGTCAGGCTTTACTAAACCTTTTCGATTCGGCAGTGATGCGGCTGACATTGACCACCGGCCCGGCCTCATCGAGTCCGGAATTCGGCCCTCTCGCAAAGTCATTGCAGGACATCGGTGGCGTCACGAACACACGGGCGATGGCTTGGCTGCCGATTCAATTCCCGGCGAACGCGAACGCGATGGCGTTCGACTTCACCGTTGCAGGCGACCCGGTGGATGACGTGCTCGTCTGCGGCATCGGGACAAACAACCTGTTTTCATTGGAGGCGAAATACGTGCCGACGAACACGATTTCCGCAAGCCGACTGATTGACGTCTCAGCGTGGGCGGGCACGACGAACGAATTGTTCTTCGGCTTCATGGGCGGGACTTCAACGAACGCCACGCTCCAAATCGAGAACATCCGCTTCTACTCTGTCGCAACACCGCGCCTGGAAATCGCGCGCAACGGCAGTGCAACGCTGCTGAGTTGGCCTTCAACTGCGGGCGGCTACTTCGTCGAAACGACGCCGACGCTCACCTCGCCGACTTGGGAAGCCATGACGAACCCGCCAGCGATTTCGGCTGACCGTTACGTTCTCACAAATTCTTGGAGCGAGCCGTCTCGGTTTTTCCGGTTGCGGGCAAGGTAACGAGACGCTGAAGCTCATTCCGCGCTCCATCTGCGGACGAAAACGAGCCGTTGCCAAAAACTGAGCTGCGCGCGCCGATGAAGTCGCTCGGTCGATGCCTTTGACACCAGGAGCGCCCCTGTCATACGCTGGCGAAATGAAAACGATGGTTGCATTTCTGGCCGCAGGATCTCTGGCCGCGGCCACCTCGACCGCCGCGGAGCAGGCGGCGCCGGAGAGCCGGCTTGCCGGGACAAAAGACGCCGTGCGATCAATCAATCGGCCACCCCTTGGGCAACCGGGCCGGATGGCGCGCTACCGGCACGAAATGGAGGCCGGTCTGCGCGGCTCCGTGGTGAAAAGCTATACGCTCGCTTTGGGGCCGGTCGAGCAGCGGGCAGGAGAAGATTACCAATGGATTCTTTTGCACGCGACGAAAGCCAACGGGGAGCAGTTTCGTGTCTGGCTCCTCAGCGCCGGCTATCCGCCTCAGACGCTCGAGGCCGCTCAACGGACAACAGCGCAGTATATCCTCCAGGAAAACAATTCGGAACCTGCGGAATTCCGGGATCGATTTACCGGGGAAGCGGTCTTGCCCACGCTGGGCGGTTGGCAACATCTGCTGCCTCGAGCTTCCGGGGAAGACGCCGGCGCTCGGCCAGGAGAGATCTTCGCACGACAGGCCCATTACCTGGGGCATCGCTATCGGCTCGAAGGGGTGGAAGAGGCGGCGTCCGTGCCGCCGCCACCGAGTGCGAAGCTGATCGAACTCCTGCCTGACGTGTTGATTGGCGTGCCCTCGAACACACGACAGAAGGATGATACGCGGCGCTATGACAATTCCGATTACGAACTGGTGCGGCTCACCCGGGACGATTACCGCCAGATGGCCGAGGCCGGGATTAATTGCGTGCGAGTGGACGCAGGGCAGCTTCAGTGGATGGACGGCCTCAACGTTTTCTATTGGGGCGTGGGAGGGAGCGATGTTCCTTATCCGGAATGTCTTTACCGCAGTTGTTACCTCGGACCGGCTTTGTTCCTGGATGAACCGGCGGTCGTCACACGAGACCAGGTGATTCGCCCGAGATTGGAGAAGGATGAAGCGTTTCGGAAGGCCCTGACCCCCGAAACGGTCTTCGAAGCATTTCAAGACCACTTCCGTCACGTCTTGCAGGAAGGTGCGCCAACGAGCCTTCTCAAAGGGTTGAAAGCTCGAACCGACGTTGATGTGGGTGACATGCATTTCGCGCAGGAAAATCTGTTCAGTTGGGAAACAATCGTCAGTTCGGCCGCCTACCAGTTGTCGCAAGACCCGCGCGTTCCGGCCGCGATGGTCTGGGAGCCGCCCGGCCGGGTTGGGACGCTGCGGACGCTTCCCGAGCTGAACATGACCTACGGGTGCCAACTCCCGGTGGATGATCCTAAAAATCTAACCGATATCATCTATGGTTTTTTGCGCGGCGCGGCGCGGCTGACCGACAAGAACTGGGGCATGAGCATCTACGGCGCCGTGGATCGCGCGGACGCGTTCTGGTTTCTCACCCATGCTTATGACCTGGGCGCGACGCGTTTTTTCTTTTGGGATAACGCCCGCATGGCCTGCGTGCCCTACCGCGAGTGCCTCGCCCTGGCCCGGAATCTCCGCGCCCACGCGGAAAACTATCCGCGCCGGGACTTGCGGCGGCTCAAGCAGGCGGCTGAAGTCGCCCTTCTCCTGCCGCCGGGCTACAACCTCGGCCATGTTCACTTGGGCAAGGGCAGCCTCTGGGGACTCGGCGAACTCAACCTGGAGCGCGCGAACCGGAAAGGCGTCAAATATCGGACCGTCATGAGCAACTTTTTCACTGAAATCGAGCGGTGTCTCAGGCTCGGCGTCGCCTTTGACCTCCTTTGGGATTTGCCCGGCCTTCATCTGTCGGCCTACCGCGAAGTCATCCGCATCCGGGAAGACGGCCAGGTGGAGATTGAGGAGGGCGCGACACGGGTTCTGCCGGATCAGGCCCGGATGCCGGCTCGCCCGTCGGGGAATCCTCCCGGACTCGAGGTCGAGCTGTCGGCCACGGAAGGCAAAGCCCCTTTGGCGATCGCCGCTCGAGCCAGCGTCATGGAGAAGTCCGCGCCGGTCTATTACACCTTTGGGACGGACACCGAAGGCGTTTATCGCAATGCCGTGGTGGCGTGGGAAATCTACGGTCCGGGTGAAGAAGACTACCGCTCTCTGCAACCGGAAGGCATGAGGCCTCGAGTCCTTAGGAAAGGCGCCCTCTACGAAGTGCGGGTCAACTTCCGGCTGAACCGGCCTGGAAAATACCGGCTCCGGGCCGCGACCGTGGACCTGGCCGGACGCACCGCCGTCACCTGGATTCCCATTGTTGTGACCGAATGAGCCGTGGACGCGGACGATCCGCTCCGTAGCGGCCGGTGTTCCCAGGGGCAGCAGCAGCACCGCCGCCCAGGTTCTTAGGATCGTTCTCTGACGGGTCCTCGCCCGCATCATGCGTTTCATGGTGGTCGCCTGGCTGGTTGTTCTTACTCTCTGACTCGACACGTTGGTGATCTGAATCCCCGAAAGCACCGCATGCGTCCGGGGCTTTCATTGCGGGTTCATCGCGCGCAACCGCAGCTCGGCGCGCCGCACGCGGCCGTTTTCTTCGCCGCCAGCTTCTTTTCGATGGCCAGCGAAGTCTTGGTGATGGAGAGTCCGCCCAGCGCCGTGCAACGCAATTCCCTCGGCATCTGGCCGGCGACGCGTTGAGCCGTCTCAACGACTTCATCGAACGGAATGACGGGATCGTAGTCCGCCAGCGCCATGTTCGCGCAGGAGAGTGCGTTGCCCGCCGCCAACACGTTCTTGCCAAGGCAGGGCACCTCGACGCGATTGGCCACCGGGTCGCAAATCAGCCCCAGCATGCTTTGAAATGCCATGGACGCAGCGGCCACCGCCTGAGGCAAGGTGCCGTTAGCCAACGTCACCAGGGCGGCTGCCGCCATGGCTGCCGCCGAACCGCCTTCGGCCTGACAGCCCCCAACCTCCGCCGCGAACGTCCAGCGTGTGGCGATGAACACGCCAATGAGGCCGCTCGCCAGCAGCGCCTTCGCCATGTCTTCCTCGGTTAACTGCATCTCCTCCGCCATGGCGATCACGGCTCCAGGCAGGGCCGCGCACGCGCCGGCGGTCGGCGCAGCCACGATAACACCCATGGCGCTCTTCACCTCCATTAACGCCGAGACGTAAAGCACGATACGATTGAGCGCGCCGCCGTTGAGCAGGCGACCACTCCGCATGAGATCGTCGAACCTGCCGCATTGGTGGCCTAAAACACGGTCCTCGTAGTGCGTGCCGGCAAGGCCCTGTTGAATGGAGCGGCGAAGAATGCGGACAATCTCCGCCATCTTGCCGATGATCTCGGTTTCGGTCAGATTGCCGCGGGCTTTCTCGTATTCCACCGCCAGTCTCCAAAGCGGCGTGTTCCGCCCGGCGTCATGGCGCAGCATGTCGTCGCAAGTCGAGAAGGGCACTTTCATGCCTTTGCGCGACAGCACCGGCAGCACGGGTGACAGCCGCTTCACCTGGCGAATCGCGGTCGTCTTCTGGAGTTCAGCCATGATCGTTTCGCTGACGGACCGCGAGGCTTTCACTTCCACCAATTGCCCGCTGGCCGATTCGTGCAGCAGGATTTCGTCCGCCTCCACGAGCGCGGCCAACCGCGCCACCAGCTCTGGTCCGTCGCTCTTCACCCAGAGCAGCGTCTCGTAACAGTCGCCGAACATGGAAATCTTAAAGCCGTCCACGGCGATGACCTCCATCATGCCGCCACCCGTGGAGATGGCGATCAGCGAATGTTGCTCGCGCGCGTTCCGCAGGGTCAGTCGGTAGGTGTTGGGATGCTCATCGCCGGCATCCTCCGTCTCCATGCGGATCCGGACTCCGGCCTCGTGCAGCACCTGGGGCGAGCCGGGCAATCGCTCGTCCGCCGCATCCCAGCCCAGCAAGCCGCCGCACAAGCCCATGTCGGAACCCTGGCTTTCGTGCGTGGTGGGCAGCGAGCCATTGCGGTCGAACTCGACCAGCAGGTCGTCGAGTTCGCCGTCCATCAGGTCGCGCGCCAGCCGCCCGATGCGCAGGGCTGCGGCGCAGTGTGAACTCGAAGGCCCGCGCATCACGGGGCCGATGACGTCGTTGAAAATGCTGACCAGCAAGGATGAGTTCGTCATAGGTATTTCACGAGGTTGGCCGCGTAATCATTCTTCCGCAGCCAACCGGAACGGGGGTGATACTGCATGGCGCGCAGCTTGCCGTGGCTCAGGTCGAGCACAATGGTCACGGCCTGCAGCCTGGCCAGCGGCTCCGCGGCCACCACCGCCTTGATATCGGAAAGTTTATACTCCAGGAAACGAAGCGCATGCGCGCCCAACGCGCCGTGGGGCGGCGCGAGCAGACGGTCATCCACCCGCACGGTCCAGCCTTCGATGTTGCGGACGGTGCGCGAGGCAGGCTTGGGGGGCTCGGGTTTTTCGGCGCCGTGCAGCGCGGCCAGCGGAGCCAGCAGCAGGGCGCCAAGTGCCAGCCGACCAGCGAGCGATGGAGTTCTCTTTCGGATGTTATTCATGCTTCGCTTCAACCACGGAGGGAATTCTTGCTCATCGCGCCGGACTTTGCGAGCTTTCAAAGCGCCCTGGTGGGCAGCGGTGTCGCCTGGCTGGCGGTCCAGCGCCTCGCGGTATTTCGGAATCGCGGTCGATTTCGGCGTGCGTGGCGGGTCCTGCCTCCCTGCTGGCCCGAACCCTCCACGGCTTTTTCACCGATGATCTCCCGCGGCAACAGGCCATGAGCCCGCCTACGCTGCAGAGCTTCCGCGACAGCCTGAAATTGTTCCTGCAGTTCGTCGCTGGCAAAAAACAGGAGCCCAGCACCCTCACCTTTGAACAACTGACCGTGGAAGACACGCGGGCCTTCCTCCACCGTTTAGAGCCTGTTTTAAAATGCGTGGGGTCCTGCAGCGAGGGATTTTGGCTGCGGCCAAGGCGGCGAGGTCCGAGCATCCCCAAAGTGGGCTGATGATAGGAAATCTTGAATGTTCCAGCTTTCGTTCCCAGTCCCTCCTGTGCCCGAAGAACATCCGGTCCCAATACTCCCGACGCGCTTGGTCAACGGCGGGTCCATCTTCGGACAACCCAGAGGCGGGTCGCGCCCTTGGAGTTCAACGAGGGCTTGGTTCCGTTCTGGTCCAGGTTCTTTTGAACCCAGCTTGCGCTGGGGGCTTGGAGGAAAGCACGCCAAGGGATTCGTCGATGTTCGGAGGATTCTGGTCTTCCTACGCCGCCCCACCTTCCTCTATGACTTTGAAGCCCATCAAGGCGCCGAGGTCGCGAATCGCTTCGGTATGCTCGCCGTAGAAAACCACCCGATGGAGCAAGGTCATCACGCCGCCCTTGATCACGTTTTCGCCCCAATTCAGGAAGAGTCGCCGGGCGTCGGGGACACTCTGCGCGAACTGGGTCCGGCACGCCATCGGGCTGGTGCTGGTCTCAATGATCTTGCCGGGGGTGACCAACAGGGTGTCGAGATTGACCAATTTGGCGCAGGTGACTGCCTGGCCGATGCGGTTTTCCACCTCCAAGGCCACACCGCCTTTGCTGTCGGTCTGCGTGCGGATGGTGAAGGGCAGCCGTTTCCCGTTGGGGCCGTCCATCTTCGTGGCCGAGGTGCAGTGGAAGTGGACCATCGCGTTCTTGGCCTTGTCGATGACGGGGTCGGTGATAAATCCCGGCACCCGGAAGGCGTAGGCGAACATCAGCATCGTCAGCGTCGAGTCCATGTCACCTTCGCAAGCCCCCACGAACCCAAGGTCGTTCAATTTGCTGAAAGTCAGGCAACCGCGCGGGTGGCCCATGCAGTGCGAACTGGTCACAGCCTGGGCCCTTTCCTGGATCATCAACTCCTTGATCGCCAGGAACAGCCGCGCCGATTCAATGATCTCCGGCCGCTTGGGTTCGACGATCGCTTTGGCCTGGCTAATCCAATACTCGTCGGCCTCAGCTTCAGCAGCCTTGGGGTTGATGTCCTTCATCATCTTCTGCACCCGGTCGTTGCTGACGGAAATCAGCTCCGCGCCCAGCCGCTGCTTGATCTGCTCGGCCGAGCAAGCGGCGGCGGTGCCTTGCGGCGCGCCCCAGGCGATGATGCGCGTTTGTTTGAGCCAAGCCGGCACGCGTAAAAGTCCCACGGCACGATCAATCTCCTTCCAGTCGCTGCTGGGCAGGAGAACGACCTTCTTGCCCTGCTTTTGCCATTGAGGGAAGTACATCCAGCCGTGGCCGCTGAATGGCTGCGAGAACAAGACCGTGGGCAGACCCGCGTCGATGAGCTGGCCCAGGACCGGCGCGTCGCCACCATGCGCGGAGAGGTGGATCAGCAGGACAGCGTCGGCGTCGCGCACCTTCTCGGCCAGTTGGTCCACGTTGGCGGGGGGAATCATGTCGCCGCCGATGAACTTGATGTCACCCAGTTTTTTCTCCAACTCGGCGAAGTATTGCTCGAACTTGCTGAGCTCCTCGGTCGGTCGCGCCAGGTAAAAGTCGCCCGTCCGCCCAGCATAAACCTTATAGATTTTCGCTGGCGGCAGTTTGGGCCAGTTTTCCTGGCCCGCCGCGAAAGCCCAGGGAGCGAGTATCTTTGAGGCACACAAAGCGCCGCCCGCTGCTGAGGTTCCGAGGAAGGATCGTCGAGTCATCTTGAGGTTGTTCATCGTGTCTCCAACTGTCATGAATTTGCGGCTTTCAACGCAGCCTGCCCCCAGCAGGCATGGTTCCGAGCCTGTGGAGGCGGGAACCCCCACGGCACCCTGTATGTAAGGCGCGCTCATAGTGCGTTGCTTTCGGATAAGTGTGAGCCGCTGGGGCTGAACAGGCAACGCAAATCTTTCACGCAAATCTTTCGCGCTAAATCAGCCCTGGAACGGTCTTTGCCAATCGCCGTCGAAACAATGAAGCTGGCAAATCAAAGCTCCGCTTGAGGGTCCTGGAGATGTTCAAGCTGATGACGAGAGCGGTTCAAGGGCGCTCCAATTTGAGTCTCCGCGATCACCGCCACACCCAAACCGAAACCTCTCTGCGCGGAGACCTGCTCGACTCTAGCAAGAAGCATGTGAAGCCAGTTCCGTTTTTGCGGCTTGCCTGAACGCCCTTGACGCATGAACATCGCCGCATGATGAAGACTGCGATTCCACACTCCGGATCGGTTTCAACTCACCGCTGCACTTCGTACGGGCTCGTCGCCCTGCTTTGTTTTCTGAGCGCCGCCACGGGCGGCGCCCGCGCCCAGGCACCGGGCGAGCCGGCCCAGGCGGCCATTGGATCGGTGAACCTTGCGGTATCGCCGCTTGTTCCCAAAACCGCGGAGGGTGAGCGCAACGTGCTCGCCGCCACGATTGAGTCCACCGGCCTTATTACCAACGCGACGGTGCGCCTGACTTCCCAGGCGTGGCCGGAACCCAGGACCAAGACCGTCGCC
>CAYIIH010000158.1:0-17993 GCA_964363225.1 uncultured Verrucomicrobiota bacterium
AGTTTTTTCAGCCTCTTTCTATCTGTTGTAAGTCCTTGATTATCAATTGGAGCCAGTTCTCGGATTCGAACCGAGGACCGACGGTTTACAAAACCGTTGCTCTGCCACTGAGCTAAACTGGCCAAAGTTCCCCATCGCCCAAGACTTATAATCGCACTCTCCGCCGCGGTCAAGTTTTGCGCCGTGAGAGTGCGATTCACTCCTGCACCCTGAAGAATTGGCGGCGCGCTGTTACGGACACGGCAAAGGGACTGACCGCATTCGGCACTTCAGTCCAGGTGCCGTTCAACTCGCCGGCCGTCAGCAACTTCGCGGTTGCCGACCAAGTGAGCAGGACCTTCCCATCGCTGGTGGTGGCAATGCTGATGGTCTCGCAGGTGACGGTGACCGTGAAAGCGCATGTCTTGGATACGCCGTTGTTGTTGGCCGCCACACAAGTGACCTCGGTCGTGCCGCGCGGGAAGAGACTGCCCGAAGGCGGCGTGCAAACCACCGGCACAGGATCGCCGCAGCCATTGCGCGCTGCGACATCGAAAAAGACCCGTTTCCCTTCAGGACCTGCGCATTGCGTGACGATGTTGCCCGGGCAAATCAATGTTAAAGGCGTGGTGTCCACTACCGTGAGAACGATGGTGCAAGCACCGATGTTGCCGGCGGCATCTCTCGCCCGCAGGATCACGATGTGAGTGCCTGCCCTCACCGGAGCGCCGGGCTCAGGCTCTTGCGTGATTTGAACGAACTGGGGCAGTGGGCAGTTATCTTGCACTGTCACGCCCCGCGTGAAATCAGGAACCACCACGGTACAACCGCCGGCCGCAGTCTGAGTAAGGTTGGTCGTCACGCTGCCGACCGGGCACGTCACCGTCGGCAGCACGATGTCGCCAAAGAAAAGACCGCCCGGCCAGGCGTAAGAGTCATACGTGTTAAAGCCATAAACAGAAACGCCGACGGGCAATGGAGCCGACAATTGGTGCGGCCCCACCGTGACAGGCAGGCGGGCGCCGGAATAACCGCTTGAACCGACCGACGTGAACAATCCGGCAGGAATCACCACGCCGTCCAGTTGCACAGCGCCGACGGTCGCATTGGGCGCGACCACGTTGATGAAGTTCGTCGGGAAACCGGCGGGAGCGGTACAGATTATCTGATCCTGCAGAAACAAGCTGGTGGACGGAATGGTCAGCATAAACGGGTCGGCCTCCGTGACGCCATCGAAGTCGGAGCTAGTGGCATATTGAGCGACGAAAACAGGCTTGTCCGAGGTGATCTGCACCGGAGTAGCCACGATGAATTGATGCATTTGCCCGCGGTCCAAGGTGGCCACCGTTACCCCATTGACCTGGACCGTCGTGCCATCCAGCGCCGCCAGGCAACGATAGGTGTCGCCATTCGACCGTGTTCGGATCGGCAGGGCGACGAAGTTAACACCCCAGAATTGGAGGGGGAGAAGCTGTTCCACAATGTAATCACAGAAGAAGGCCTCGCCAAAAGGAATGTTGGCGCACTGGTGACTGCCGAAAACCGCGATGGGTTTATTGGCTTGGATGAACGTGCCGGAAAGGTCGTTCGGCGCCGCGTTGGTGTTGCGCAGTTGGTAGGTCTCACCACGCTGGAGCGTGATCGTGTAGGGGACGCGGGCGGCGCGCGAGCCGGTGGTCACTTTGGGCGTAATGGTCACGGCCGTGTTCGTTTCGCAAGCGACGATGGCAAACTGGGTCCCGTCCAATTCCGGCACGTCCGTATGCACGTTTTTGTAACCTTGCACGATGTAAGCGCGGCCGAGCACGTCTGAGGGCAACCCTAAATAGCCGTCGGTTGTGAACCGCACATGATTCAAACCAAAAACAGCCACCGGACTGGAGGCGGCGACGTGAATGCCCTTGTTTTCAATTAAATCGTTGGCCGAACCCAAGTCAGCTTCTTTGGGCAGCGCGATAACAATCTCCGTGGAAGGCGGAATAACGAAGTTCGTGGAGAAACCAAGGCCTGGAATGGAGACCGTGCCGGTGGTGCCACGAATTCCAGTGATAGAGAGGCTCAGCCGAACCGGGTTGACCGGGTCGGGCGCATAATTTCCCGGGAAGGTCAGCCAAAAATCCGTTCCTCGATTGGTCTGATCCTGGCAAGGGTCGCGCGGAGGCGCTTCCTGGATCGTCACTTTATAGTCCTCCACCTCACCGTCCGGGGCGGGACCATCGAAACCGGGCACACCCTGGCGGCTTAAACGAAATCGCGCAAAGGCCGTCCCTGCCCGAGCAGCAGCGGGCACTGGAAAGCTCAGGCTGTTGACACCGCCAGTTACCGCAACGTTGCGGAAGATTCGATCTCCTTCGTCCACCCAGGAACCGTTGCCGTTGAAATCAACCCAGGCATCCAGGCGTCCTGAGCCGGTAGCCATCACCTCCACGGTGGCCGTTTGGCCGGGCGCCAAGGGCGAGGTGATATTCACGCCGTCCTCATCGTCCGCGCTGCCAGGCGGAGTCACATCATCCCCAGTGGCCGTCGCGTCCGGTTGGCCATCGGCCTCCCCATCGGCGTTGGGTCCGAGGTGAAAGTCACGAGTCACGTTGTGCCGGGCGCCGTTGTTTTTCAGCAAAGTCGGATAGGTTGGATCCGGGGCGTCGCCGAAATCCAATTCCTGAGTGACAGGTTGTTTCATTTCGACTCTGTAATCTTCCACTTCGCCGTCCGACGCAGGTCCGGCGAACTCCAGCCCGCCTTGTTTGTTGAACCGGAAGCGGGCGAAGGTGAATCCTGGCTTGGCCAAAGCCGGCACGGGAAAGTTCAACAGATTTGTGCCGGTACTTAGAGGCGCATCTCTAAAGATTTGCTCCGCGGCATCCGCCCAGGAGCCATTGCCATTGAAATCGACCCACGCGTTGAGCCGGCCGGCTCCGGAAGCAATGACTTCGACTGCGGCCGGCTGGCCGGGAGCCAAAGCTGTCTTGAAGGCAACTCCATCTTCATCATCCACCGCCGCTGGCGACAGGTCGTCAGCCAGGGCGTTGCTGTTGGGCTGTCCGTTGGGTTCGGCGTCCGCCGCACGGCCCAGGTGAAAACCTTGCAGGATGGCATGGCGCGCGCCGTTGTGTTCGATCAACGTGGGAAAGGAGGGGTCCGGCGCGTCGCCGAAATCCAGGTCGGCCACCGCCTGCGCGCGCGCCGCCGGGCCACTCGAACTGGCGAAGAGCGCCAGCAGGCAAAAGCTCATCAAATTCTCTGTTCTCATAACACGTGTCGGTCTATTTGGCTCCAGTGAAGGGGCGTCGATGAATTTTTGAAAATACGCCTGAGGCACTCATGTTGGGTGGCGGTTAGGGAGCGTTAAGCACGTTGACAGTCTCAAACCCGGTGTAGATCACGATTTGCTTCCCGCTGGCTGTCAACGTGCCGGGAGTTTGCGCTACGGACAGCCCCTGGGCATCAAAATTCAATACGTCCAACGCCCCGCCCTTGGCGTCGAGACTGAACGCGGTCGTCAGCGATGGTGTAACGCTAAAAGTGTCGCTCTGGTGGCCGCCAATGAGAGTTTCCATGGCCTCGCCCGCATGAGTGGCCAGGTTGGTCCCGCTGCTGGCGGACGTGCTGCCGGAGACAGTGAAAGTCATAGCGCCGGCCGTCACTGCCGAGAAATCCATTGTGTCGGCGCCTCCACCGGAGCCCTCCGTTACCGTGTCTGCTCCCCAATTGTCGGCGAAAAGATAAGTGTCATCGCCGGCGCCGCCGGCCCGCACATTGTTAAGGGAGTTGCCTTCCAGCGAATCGCCCAACGAACCACCGATGGCATTTTCGATCACGTTCGCCGCCGACAAATCAATCGAGAGATTGGCGTTCACTACTTGGAGCGCGGCCTCAGCGAGGCTAAGCGAAATGGCGAAATCGGTCGTCGCCGAGAAATCGAGTGTGTCCGTTCCGCCGGCGGAGATGGCCAACTCGGTAATCGTGTCTGTGCCCAGGGCGCTGTCTGTATCAAAAAGGTACGTATCATCATCGGAGCCGCCTGCCAGTGCGTCATCACCAGCTCCGCCGGTCAAAGTGTCATCGCCCGCCTCGCCCTTCAATGTGTCGCCGCCGCCACCGCCGGCCAGAACATTGTTCAGCGAGTTGCCGGTGAGGGTATCACTGCCGCCGCCACCGGTGGCATTCTCAATCACATTCCCTGCCGAGAGATTGATCGTCAGATTGCTGTTGACCGCTTGCGCGGCAGCCGTGCCGAGGTTGACCGAAACGCTCTGAACGGTCGTCGCCGTGAAGTCCAACGTGTCAACGCCGCCTTCGTCACCCTCAATTTCAGTAATAGTGTCGATGTCCAAAGCGCCGTCAGTGTCGAAAACGTACGTATCATCGCCCCTGTCGCCCGTCAGAAGGTCGTTGCCGGGACCGCCGGTGAACTCGTTGTTCAGGTTATTGCCGGTGATGGTATCGCCGAGCGAACCGCCGATGACATTTTCCATCGAATGGCAAGTGTTGAGGGCCAGCGTCAGATTGATGTTCACGAACTGAGCCGCGCCCCGCGAAAGATCGATGGCGATGCTGCGGCTGATGGTGGACGAGAAGTCCAGCGTGTCGGTGCCGCCCTCAGCGCCGACCGCTTCAGTGATCGAGTCGCTGCCCAGCGCCGAGTCGGCGGCAAAGCGATACGTGTCATCACCACTCCCGCCGTCCAGTGTGTCATCACCATCGGCGCCGGTGAGCGTGTCATCCCCTTTGCCGCCGGTTAAAACGTTGTCCAGGCCATTGCCGGTTAGACGGTCGCTTTGGGGACCGCCGGTGACATTTTCAATGACATGGCCGGCGGACAGATCGAGCGTGTGGTGGATGAGGACCACGAAGCCAACCACGCGGCTCGCAGTCACTTGCGCCGCGGCGTCCGAGAGATCAACCGTTACCCGGCGCTCGGTGGTGGCCGAAAAATCCAGTGTGTCTGTGCCGCCGCCGATGAATTCAGTAACCGTATCGGTGCCGATGACGCTGTCCGTGTCGAACAGATAAGTGTCATCTCCATCGCCGCCAAGCAACGCGTCATCCCCGCCTCCGCCGGTCAGGAAATCATGGCCAGCGCCGCCCAGCAGGGCATCGTCGCCGCCTGCGCCCTCGAGTGTGACTGCGCCCAAGGTGAATGCCGAAGCGTCCAAAGTGTTGTTGCTGTTGCCGCCCGTGAGAGCCGCCTGCTCGATGGCCGCGAGGGTGTCGGTTTCGGAGCCGATGACGAGCGCGCCATCGGTCAGGGTGAAATCGGCGTCGCGGGTTTCCACCACGCGATCCTGTCCGCTGCCTCCCATGAGGGTGTCATTACCCAGGCCGCCCGCCAAGCTGTCGTGGCCCGCGCCGCCGTGGAGGATATTGGCCAGGTCGTTGCCGGCCAGGGTATCGTTCTGTGAACCGCCAACCGCGTTTTCGATGACATTTCCGGCCGAGAGCGTCAGCGTGAGGTTGGCGTTTACTTGCTGCGCTGTGGCGCGGGAGAGGTCCACGGTGATGTCCAGGCTGCTCGTGTCTGAGAAATCGAGTGTGTCAGTCCCGCCGACGGCGGATTCATTGATCGTGTCGGAACCAAGCGGGCTGTCCGCGTCAAACGAATAGACATCATTGCCGTTGCCGCCCTTCAGCGTATCAGCACCCGCGCCACCGATCAGTATGTCCCCGTTTGCCGTGCCAATGAGGGTGTCGTCGCCGGCCCCACCGTCCAACATCACGGACCCGCCATAGGCCGATGCGTCCAAGGTGTTGTTTCCGTCGCCACCCGTTAGAGCGGCGGTTTCGATGCCGGTCAGCGTGTCGGTTTCGACGCCGATCAGCAGCGTGGTATTGGTGAGGGTAAAGTTGGCGTCGCGTTGTTCGACCAGCACATCGCTGCCCAGGCTGCCGTCGATGGCGTCGTTGCCGCTGCCACCGGTCAGGCGGTTCGTCCCTGAGCCGCCGCGCAACGTGTCGTCCCCGCCGCGTCCATCCAGACTGACGGTGCCGGAGAAGGCGGAGGCGTCGAGTATATTGGGGTTATCATCACCCACCAGGCTGACATCTTCAAAATTCGACAGGGTGTCTGTTTCGGTCCCGTTAATGGTCAAGGTCGTGGGCGGACCGGCCAAAAGCTGGAAATCTCCGGCGCGGTTTTCCAGCATGGTATCGTCACCGGCACCGCCATCAAGCGTGTCATCGCCGGCGCCGCCTTGGATGATGTTATCCAGATTGTTACCCGTCAGAGTGTCACCCGCTTGCCCCCCATAGAGATTCTCAATCACATTGCCGGCGGAAAGGGTCAGGCTCAAAGCGGCGCTGACCATTTGCGAAGTGACACTGGAAAGATCGACGCTGATCGCTTGCGTGGCCGTGGCGGAAAAATCAAATGAATCCGTCCCGCCACCGGCCGATTCCGTGACGGCATCGTGGTCCAGAGGAGTGTCGGCATCAAAAAGATACGTGTCATCGCCAGCCTCGCCCATCAGGGTGTCGTCACCGCCGCCGCCGGTCAGGGTGTCCTGACCCGTGCCGCCCATGATAACGTTGTCCAAGCCGTTGCCGGTGAGGACATCGTCCTGCAAGCCGCCGGTGATGTTTTCAATCACATTCCCGGCCGGCAGAGTCAGGGTCAGCCCGGAGGTGACGGTTTGCGCCGCCGTGCTGCCCAGGTCCAGCGTTACGGACCGCACGGTGGTGGGCGACAAATCCAGGGTGTCGGTCCCGCCCGACGGAGAGAGCGACTCCGTGATGGTGTCCGTGCCGAGGGATTCATCGCCATCAAACTTGTAGCTGTCATTTTCGCCGCCGCCCATCAGATCGTCATGGCCGGCGCCGCCTTCCAACTGGTCGTTGCCGCCTTCGCCATAAAGATCGTCATCGCCATCCTGGCCATAGAGAACGTCGTTGCCCAGGCCTCCCAGCAAAACCGGGCTGCCGCCGGAGAAATATCCGAAGTCGCCCAGCATGAGATCATCGCCATCGTCGCCGTACAAAATGTCGTCATCCGGACAAGGATTATCAAAAATCAGAAGCACGGCTGCGGGCAGATTGCCGTGAACCGGGCCGCCGGTTGGGTTGCGCAGAAAGAGCCGCACAGTTTCGTACCCTTCGGCCAGGTCATCTTCCAGCACCGGCACGGCAAAAATCTTTTCCTCTTCGTCCAGGCCCAGACTAAAAGTGGCGCGTGCCTCTTCATAATCCGCAGCCATCGTGGCCGTACCGTCCTTGGTGAAATAGACCGCCACAGCCTCAAAGCTGCCCGGGGTCCGCAGAATCGTGATCAGGGCTTGCCCGTCGGTCTCGCGAACGCTGTAGGAGACGTTGCTGAATTGCAGGCTCCAGGGGCCGGCGCCGGCGGCGGGCGCATTGACCAGGCCGGCGTCCACGTTGGTTATGGTCTGGCCCGCGGCCAAGGTGATCGAAGCCGTCAGCCCGGTCAACGGATTGGCGTCGCTGTCGGAATTATTGAAGGCGTTGCCGCTGACATCCTGAGTCGTGAAGAGGTACTGGGAGGGCGCCAGGAACTGCACGTAATAATTGCACGCGTTCAAGCTGCCAAAGGCGTAGGTGCCGGTGGCATCCGTATAGGTGCTTGCGACCAGAGTGAACTCTGCGTCGTACAAGTTGATCTGCACGTTGGCAATGCCGGGTTCGCCGGTGTTCCTCGCGCCATCGCCGTTGCTGTCCAGGAAAACCCGGTTGCCAATCGAGCCGAGAGCCGGCAGCGAGCTGGGATCGACGATTTTTCGGCCCGAACTTTCGGTCAAGGTCGCATCGTAGGAATCCCCGTCGCAGGCGGCGCAGCCGGGACCGAGCCAATGCCCGCCGACAAGGTAATCATCTCCGCCGCCGCTGTTGATGAGATCATTGCCGGTGCCGCCATAGACCGTGTCATTGTTGTACCCGCCGCCATTGCCGATGGACGAGGCGGGAACGCCCTCGCTCGTTTCAATCGTGTACCCGATGGGATCAATCGTGAGAACGGTCGTGGTCACTTCGGCGGTTTGCGGGCTGTTGTCGGTGGAGAGCGCGCTGCCTTCGGGCACCGTGCTCTCCTCCACCTCGACGCGCACTTCGCCCAGCAACACGTTGACGGAATAGTAGCCGGAGGCATCCGTGGTGTCGGTATCCGTGCCACCCTGGCTGTCTTCGAAGTCCACGGTCACGTCTTCGAGCACCCACTCGGTGGACTCGTCGAAGAAGCCGTTGCCATTGACATCCATGAAAACGTAGCCGGTGATCGTGGCCTCGTCGTTATCCGTGATCGTGCCCGTGCCTTGGTAATCGGCGATGGTGGCGTTGGCCGCGCTGCTGGCCTCGAGGTTGATCACAAACGTTTCCGTCAACTCCGGAGTCGTGTCGCTGATCAGCGTCACGACCACGTCTTCAGAAGTGTCATGGGGCGCAAAGGTCACCGTGCCCGAAGCGAGAATGTAATCACTGCCGCTGCCGGCGGTGCCGTTGGCGGTGGCCCAATTGACCGTAACCGTCTGCTCGCTGGACTCCGACAGCGTGACCTTGAAGGTGATGGTCGCGCTCGACTCGCCGGCGCTGGCGTCGCCGACGGTAATCGACGGCAACGATTCGTCGTCAACGATGGTCAGCACGGCGGTTTTAATCTCCCCTCGAACCGGGCCGCCTGTGGGATTCTTGAGGAAAAGCCTGACCGTCTCATCACCTTCAACCAGCGAGTCGTCGATGATCGGAATTTCAAACGTTTTAACGGTCTCACCCTCGGCAAAGCGGATGAGACGCCGGGGCGGGCTGGCGCCGTTTTCCCAGAGGCCGGCGTAATCTGTTCCGTTGGTGGCGGTGCCGTCCAGCGTCCAATAGACCGCGATCGGCTGCGAACTCCCGTCCGTGCGCAGCAAGGTGATGGTGGCGTTGCCCCCGCTTTCCAGCACGGAATAGGCGGGGCTGCCGAACTGAATGCTCCAGGGGCCCAGGTCGGCTCCGGAAGCTGCATCATCATTCATGATTTTGACGACCCCGTGATTGTTGCCGACGGTGGCGTTGACGCCGCTGAGCAGGTTGACGAAGAAATATTCCGGCGGGCCCGGCTCGAAGTTGACGTCGCCGAGGATATCCACGGTCATGGTTCGGCTGGTATCACCCGCCCCGAGGACCAACGTGCCGGAAGCCGGGCTGTAATCGTTGTCTTCTGTGGAAGTGGGCGTTTCGAGGGCTGTGCCGCGGTTGGTGGCAAAATTAACCTGGACTTCGCGGCCGCTCACGGCAGAGAGGCTGACGGTGAAGGTGACCGGCGTGGTTCCGACATATCCCTCCGCCACGGTTTGAATGGTTGGGCTGTCGATGAAAACGGTGGGCGACGCATCGTCATCAAGGATGGTTCCGACGCCTTGCACGTCGCCCAGTGAGGCGGCATTGGAAGGAGTGGTGGCATCGAGTGCGAGCGTGATCAAGAACCGTTCGTCGTACTCATCAAGCAGGTCGCCGATGATGGAAATCGTGATCGTCTTCTCCGTTTCACCTGGGGCGAAGGTGAGCGAGCCGGGCGCGGTCTCGTAGGTGCTTTCATAATCAGCGCCGGCCAAGGCGCCGTCGCTGGCCAGACTGCCATCTTCCTCCGTGGTCATCAAGGTCCTGTAGTTCACCGTGATCGACTGATAGCTGGGATTTGACAACTGCACGGCAAACGTCATGGCCGTGCTTTCGGGAATCGGGTCCGCCGCCACCTGCTCGCCGTCGCCGATGGCGATGACGGGCGCATCGTCGTCATCAAGGATGGTTCCGATGCCTGTGCTGTCGGCCAGCGTGGCATTGACCGGATCGTCGAGGATGACGTGGAACACCTCGTTCAATTCATCGGTGATGTCACTATTGATCTGAACAGTGACCGTCTGCGAAGTCACACCCGGCTGGAAGGTCAACGTCCAAGAGGCAGAAGCGTAATCCGCACCGGCTGTGGCCGAGACCGCGGTGGTCTCGTAGCAGACGGTCACGATCTCGCTGGTCATGCTGGAGAGGCTGACGGTAAAGGTGGCAACCGTGATGCCGGTATCGCCTTCGGTTAGGGCCACGTCGTCAATGCTGATGGAAGGTTTCGTCCCTTTCAGGCCGGCATCGTGACTGGAATCGCTTTCGCCGGCGTCAAGAGTGAAGGTGCCGGTAACGCCCGTGCCGCCGGCTGCGTCGCTGTCGAGTTCGTCATCGTCACCCTGATCCCGCAGGGTGAAGAGCAAGCCGCTTGGGGCATCGACATCCAGGTAAAACTCGCCCCCGGCCAAGCCAACGAACTGGTAAAGGCCGCTCGCGTCGGTGACCGTGCTGGCGACGAGCGAACTGTCGCTGCCGTCGTAAAACTTCACGGCCACCCCGGCCATGCCCGTTTCGCCAGCGTCCTGGAGGCCATCCTGGTCGGCATCGAACCAAACCAAGCCGCTCACCGAGGCGCCCGGAAAGCTTTCGGTCAAGGCGGCATGCGCATCGTCGGCGAACAGCGTGTCATGGCCGCTGCCGCCATCGAGGAAATCGACGCCATCGGCTTCGGCGGTTTGAGTCACGCCGCTTTCAAAGAGAGTGCCGCCGAAGAGGAAATCGTTGCCGCCCCCGCCAAAGAGGACATCGCCGCCTGGCCCGCCGGCGAGGGTGTCATGGCCTGATCCGCTGATGCCGGTCACGGAGAGAAAGCTGACGATAACGCCCTCGTCACCCACCAACACATCATTACCGACGCCGCCATCCATCACATCGTCACCACCGTTGCCGGCCATTTTGTCGTCATCACGGCCACCCTCGAGGCTGTCATCCCCTGCCCCACCGCTCAGTGTGTCCGTGCCATCCCCGCCGCTCAGCATGTCCGAGCCTTCTCCGCCCGAAAGAGTGTCGTTGCCATCACTACCGTCGAGGTCATCGTTGCCCTCGCCGCCGTCGAGGGTGTCATTGCCGTCGTTGCCGTAAATGGTGTCGGCCCCCTCGCCGCCATAGAGCTGGTCGTCGCCCTCATGTCCGGTGAGTTTGTCGGCGCCGGCATCCCCATAGATCGTGTCATTGGCACCGGCGAAATCGTCCTCCGCTTCCGCCCCGGCAATAGTGTCGTTGCCGTCGTCGCCATGGAAAGTGCCTCCGCCCTGGCCGGCATAGATCGTGTCATTCCCTGCGCCGCCGCTCACAAAACTCGTTGCGTCAGCCGGAGCCAGCACGCTGCGGAGGTCGATCGTGTCGTTGCCGTCGCCGCCATCGGCGTAAATCTTCTTTACGCCGTCATAGGTCTGCTTGATGCCGTTGAAACTGACCGTAATCGATTCACCGTCGCCGCTGTTGGGGTCGCCGGAAACATGGGCCACCGTGAAGGTTTCATTGCCGTCGCTGGTATCGCCTGCCTCGCGTTCGCCGGCAAACGGACCCATGTTGAGCCGCAGCATTCCGTTGGAATCCGCCTCGGTCAGTTCGTTGCCGCCCGAGTCCACGTAGTTCGCCAGCACCGGTTCCGGGCAGACGAGGTCAAACTCGACCAGCGTTATTTCAGCGAAGCGCCAGGTCTTGTCGATGGACAGGATGAGCAAATCCACTTTGAGGAATGCTTCCAGCGCGGCCGTGATTTCGCCGTGGATGTCAAAGATGCAGCGGATGTCTTCCAGGGCCAGGGCCACGATTTCGCTCAGGCGCACTTTGCCGTCGTCGTTGGGATCGTGAAGGTCAAATTCCACGGTGGCGAAGATGCCGCCCTGCACGCCCGCTTCGGCGACCAACAGGTCGATGGAAGCGCCGGCCGTCAAGCCTCCGGTGAGGGTCAGTTCCACGATTTCCTGGCCGTTGTCATCCACGTCCTTGACGAAGAAGCCGTCCAGCAGATCGGCCGGATTCTTATCCTCGCTGGCGAAGAATTCCTGCAGGCCCAGGGTGTCGTAACCGAAGGTCAGGTCAACCTTGGCGCCGATGCTGCCGCTAAACTTGGCATAGAGCGGCGGGTAAATCGGGAAGGACTGGGTGTAGGTAAAACTGAAGTCCAGCACCGGCATGTGGTACTCAATCAGGGTGACCGGTTCGCCACGGAACAGCTTAAAAATCTCCCCAATGTCCAGGAACGGGAAGCTGAAGCCCAATTCCTCCAGTTTCTCCAGGAAATTCTTGGCGCCGGTGTCGGTCGTGTTGTCGGCCAGATTCACGGCGGACGGATTCGGATCATTCGGATCGCGGTCCACGTTGCCCTGGCTGTCGAGCGCCAGGTTAAAACTGCCGAGGTTCACCAGAATGGAACCGCCGGCGCTCACCGTCGTGTTGTTGATCAGATCAATGATGTCCAGGATCGCCTCAATGAATTCGCGGGTGCTCGGTTTGAGATAACCAAAGGCCTCGGCCAGGTCGAGCAAGGTGGTGTCGCGCCCTGCCAGATCGGAAATGACCGGGAGCCGGAACGTCAGAATATCCACAATCGGATCCAGCGGCTCGGTCACCTTCCTGATTTCAGCCAGGATCGGCTGGATAAACTCGGAAATGAAGGAGCCGATGTCAATCTGGACGTTGTGAAAGCCCATCTCGAGATCGCCGTCGTCCTCGCCCAGCAAGTCCCAACTCCAATCCAGATCGAACTCAGCCAGGAGCCGCGGGAAGCGGGCATCGCCCTCGAAACTGACAGCCAAATCCAGGTTCAATTCGGCCTCCGCACCCAGACCGGCGTCGACGAAATCTGCAAAATCAAAAGCGCTGCTGGACATGTCGGCGAAAGTCAGTTTGTCGCCGCTGCCCGACGGGTCATGGAGATTGATGCTGAAGTAACCGTTGAAAGAGCTTGGGTCCCGCGCGTTGCCTTTGGCGTCCTTCCCGTTGGACTCGTCGCTGACCTGGAGCTGCAAGAAGAACAGTTCGCCTGTGGCCGACAAGCTCGGAATGGTCACTTCAAAATCGATCTGCAGTTCTTCGCCTTCGGAAGTGTCAAAGTAAAATCCGTCCGTGGTGCTGATGCCGAAGTAAAGCTTCAGATCGAAACCGATTTTGACCTGCACATTGCCATTGACCTCCAGGCCGAGTCCGTCCACGCCGATGTTGAAATCAATGGGGTTCTCCGTTGTGTCCACCAGCGTCGCCTCTTTCTTCAGACGAATGCGAAAATCGACCTGATTGCCGGAGCATTCGATGTCGATGTCGCTGTAGCTCGTCAGGGCGCTGCCGTCCGTCTTGACCAGGAGGTCCAATCCGGGAGATCCGAGGACGTTGAAGATGGCCTGTTTGACCAGGTCGATCGGATCGCCGACTTCAGCCAGCTTGGCGCGAATGTCGGCCAGCAGGCCGTCGCGAAAATCGCCGATAAAGTCAGCAGCGTCGCCCAGCTTGTCGCCCACCAGCGGCAAGCTCCGGCTGAAGACTTGGTTTGAAAGGCCGTCTTGAATCAAGCCCAGCAGACTGTCCAAGCCATCGAGCAACAGGCTGGCGTAAGTCACCAAGTCGCAGAGATTGATGCTGCCAAAAAGCGAACCGAAATCGGGCGTGATGATCGTGACCGGCGTATAGACTTTGCCGGAGCCATCGTTTGTGCCGGCGGACTCCGTGGCGCTGTGCAGAGCGACGGAATAGCCGGCAGGCATGGAGAGCGCGGCCACCTGGCTGGCGGTGGTGACGGAGCTGTCGATCCGAACTTCCAGCGTGCTGCCCGTGACCGTGGCCGAAAGACCGCCGGTTTGCTGGAGGAATTCAATCGCCACGCCGCTGGCGGGGCTGCGGAAAAGCAAATCGTTGTTAACGCCCGGCATGGTGACCACGGCCTCGAAGTTGGCGCCGTTCAGCTCCGTCTGCTCCGTTGTGAAGACACGTTTCAAATCCGGGATCAGCACCACCAGTTCATTGTCCGGGTAGCCGTCGCCATTGGTGTCGCCTGTCCCATCCAGGGCGATGCTTTCCGTCGGGAAAAAGATCGGCAACGCGGCGCTGGCTCCGGCGGTGAGAGTCACCTCGATGTTGTCATCGTCGAAGAAAGTCTCCGTGCTGCGGAAATAGTGGCGTCCATCGCCATTGTTGTCCACCAACTCCACAGCAAACGAGGCGTCCGAGCCCGTGCCAGTGGTGGCCGGGTCGCCATCGGCGTCGAGCGTCACCGTGCCGTTTTTCACAAAGAGGCCGAGCGCGCCCACGGCGGCCGTGAACTCCAGATTGGTGCCGAGGATTTTAGCCTGCAGTGTCAGGCCTGTGGTATCGTAAAGGAAAGGCAGCCAGCCGCACGGATTGCTGACATCGATGCCGAAGTCGATTTGCAGGGTGGCGCCGGCGGTGACGTTGAGCGTGGCAGAACCTTCAGCCTGAATGAGATTGGTCACCTGGGAGAGGAATTGCGCCGCGCCGGAAGACGGATCCAGCAAGCGACCAGCGATCCCAAATCGAATTGCAGCGGCAGAGTGTTCGCATAGCCGAGCGTATAATTCAGGGAAAGCTTCAGCGCCGTCTGGGTGATGACGCCGGTGCCATCGTTGCCGCTCTCGAGGGTGGTGTTGAGCGAAGCGGTGAGCGGGCTGACGCCGCTGGTGTGGGAGAGGTTCACCGCAGTCACGACCGTGCTGGCCTTGGTGTAGCTGGCGTTGTAGAGAATGGTCACGGTCTTCTCGGCGCTGTCATAAGAAACCGCGGCCAGGTCCGCACCGGCGGTCAGACTCCCATCATCAACGAAGTCTATCGTAATGCCATTGTAGGCGCTTCCAGGCAGTGTGCTTTGGAACGTGAGCGCGTTGTTGGCGCCAAACGGATTGAACGTGGCCGTGGCGGCCGTGCTGGACGAGCCGCCGGACGTCACCGGATCAGCCGTGTCCTCGACCGAAAGGGTGATCAAACTCGGATCGACGTCAAAGAACTCTTCCAATTCGGTTTCGAAGTCCTTAATGGTCGAAGAGTCGCCTTCGCTCAACTGCTCGACCAGGCGGGCAAAATCAGCAGCGTAATTCACCAGATCGCTGACGCTGACATTGATGAGCGGCAGGTCATTGTTCAGGAAAGAGAACCCGCGCAACTCTTCCAACGCGTCCACCAGCGAGTCGAGAGCGATCACGATGTCGGTGAAACCCATGCACTGGAATTGAGCGAGCGCTCCGAGGTCGGGATAGGTGACAAAGAGGCCGGTGTTCGTGCCGTCGTAAGGCTCGGAATTGTATGCCAGATCGTGAAGGTCCGGGATGTAAATGGCAAATTGAGCGCCGGCCGCCAGGGCGATGAGGTTGGGATCGAGCGTGATGTTGTTCAGCTCGATGCTGAGCGAACCCGTGATCGTGGAAGAAGTCGCGACCAGGCTGCTGATGGAGTCCAAGCCGGCAAACAGCTCGGAAAGGTCAATCTGCTTGGTGCCATCCGTTGGATTTATCAGCGCCAGCGTCACGGTGGCAGTCCCGGTGGCCGTGCCGCCGGAGGTGCTGATTTCAAACACGCCAAATCGCGCCGCCGCCTCCAGGTCCGCCGCGGCCACGGTGAGCGTGCCGCTGGCGGAAACGTCTTTAACGAAGAGGCCATTGATTTCTGATCTGGCGGTGGTGAGGCTGCTGAAACCGACCTCGGTGAGGATCGGATCGTCTTCCTCCGCTTCCAGGCGCAATGAATTGACGACGCCGAGCTGGAGTTCGCGGGAGCCATTGCCGTTGAGGTCTTCACTGGCATCCAGCACGCCATCGCCATCGGTGTCCGGCTCGTGGACGGCGGCGATGGCGATGCTGCTGCCGGCGTTGCGCGCATACACTTTCTTGAGGAGCGGCGCGCCGTCAAACAGCGTCGCCTGGAAGAGCGCGTTCAAATCAGCCACCAAGTCATCCACGCTGCTGTTGCCGGCAGTAGCAGCCTGGGAAAGGGTCAAATCGACTGTGCTGCCGTAGTTCATGGTGAGCGTGAAACTGGCATCGTCCGTCAGCCGGCCATTGGAGGGGGGCGGAACGAAGAAGGAAGTCACCAATTCCGGCACCTCTTTGGCGTTGAAATCAAGTCCCAGGGTGAAGCTCAGTTCGAGTTCGCTTTCCAGACTCAGCGTGCCGCTCGCTTCGGCCTCCAGCAGCGATCCCAAATTCAAATCCGAATCAACCGCAAAGGAAGTTTCCCAGCCAGAATCCGCCGTCAATTCCACTTTGAGCGTCGCCTGTTTGGTGGTCAAGTCGTAGCCGGGCTCGACATCGAAGCTGAGCGGGCCGCTGCCATCCGGATCGAGGATGTCACCCAAAAGGAAGGCCAGCTCCTGGATGGTGTCGAAGCGTGGCGTTTCCGTGCCGGTTTGGTAATTGGCAAAGCCGATCTCAGTCAGAATCGGATTGGCCGGGTCGTCTGCGATCAACTTGAGTTGCGCGGCCACACCGGGAACCAGAGTGAAGGCCAAAGCGCCATTGTTGATGCGGGCCGAGACTTTCCCGGCCAACCCCTCCGTGTTATTAAAAGCGAGATTAAAGTCATCCACCAAGTCTGCCAGGGTGCTGTTGGTGCCCGTGTTGCTGGGATTCTCCGGAGAGGCAGGCACCGCGGCGTAAACGATCACCTCGATCGGGTCCTCGTCGCCCAGTTGCAGGGAGAATTCCGCATCGGTCGAAATGCGGCCCGAGTCGGTCACGGTGGATTCAGGGACGCCGGCGACCAGTTCGATTTTCACAAGCTGGCTGTAAAGGTGATCGACAAACGCCTTCGAGAAATCGAAAGCCTCGCCCGTGGTGGTCCCGGAGGCGAATGGAATTTCCAGATCGAAGAAGGCGGAGTCACGAAATTGGCTCAGCCAATCCCCGAGCCGTTTCAACGAGCCCAGCACTTCGGCCGGATTGGTGTTCAGGAAATCGAACAAGACGGCCCCGCTGCCTGAGACCGTCGCTGTTTCAATATCCTCCCAGTCGGGCCAACTGAACACGGCTTGCGCATTCCCGAGTGAAAACGGCTCGTCCAGACCGGGCAGAACGGCGGCGGCGGCAAATGTGCCCGTAAACTCGAAGTCATCTGCGGTTGGATTTCCCGCCACGGTCACTGCCGCCACATGGCCGGCATCGGCCTCAAGTTCATAGAGTCGAATGCGGCCATCGCTGAGTCCAGTGTAGGGGTCCGGGCCCGGTTCCTGGAGATCGATCGAAATGCTGACACTCGGATCAACGGCCAGGCTGGCTTCGGAAATCTCCACTCCCAGGAAGCCAAAGCTGCCGGTGCCACTCACGTCGCCGCTGGCTTGAATGTTGGTCAAAACCAATTCCGGTCCAACCGAGGCCGCGCCATCGATGAAAAAGGCTTCGCTGTCGATCCCGAAGACCAGGTGCAAATCCGCCCGGACGCTGATGTCCAGTTTGCCGGCCAGTCGAATGGAATCGAGCGGAAGCTCCACGTCGATGTCGGTCGTGCCGTAAAGAGTCTTGGTCACAGTCAGGTCGTAGGTGACCTGGCTGCCCGCGGTGGTCATGGTGACACTGCTGTTGCCCGGATCACCGTCCAGAGCTTCCAATTCATCGCGCAGGGCCGTCAGGCTTGTAATCGACGTGCCAATGTCGGCCAGCCGCAATGAATTGGCGCCTGTCTCGAAAACGCGGCGGAGAATGGCCGTGATGTCGCCAGTTCCATCTGCGGCCGTTTCACCCACGTCAACGGGCTCACCTAAAGGATTCCCTCCATCATGCTGATAAAGATTCACGCCGTTGAGCGCCCGGCCCAGGGAGGGTCCGAGAAGAGGAAAGGACGTGCCGAGCAAGGCTTCGTTGTCGAATCCTTTCGACCAGTCGCTTAATTCGGCCAAAGAAGTGCCCAGATAGGCCGCCGGATTCGTCAGGGCGGCCAGAGGTTGTTTCACCTCCACATTTTCGATGGTCACCACTTGCCCCAGGCTGTTGACTTGTGTTTTGCCACTGCTCGTCACTCCTTCAACCGCAAAACCTTCTTGCCCTTGGAAGGTCAGTTTATCCAGAGTGCCGCCGCCGCCGTGGTAGTAAATTCCATCGGGGACGATGATCAAACCATTGGTGCTGTCCACGATCAGTTCATCGTTGCCATTCTGGCCGAGGACAGCTATGGCCTGAACATTCGTGAGTTGAACACTCTGAATCCAGAACTCCTGACATAGGGTGGTTTGGAATGTCCGCTTTTTTCACGGT
>CAYIIH010000159.1:0-17990 GCA_964363225.1 uncultured Verrucomicrobiota bacterium
CCGATTCGCTGGAGGTCAACGCGCGGCTCCAGCCCGACATCGTCGTGCTGGATGAAGCCCAGCGCATCAAGAACTGGAGCGCCAAGACCACCCAGGCCATCAAACGCCTGCGCAGCCGTTACGCTTTCGTGCTTACCGGCACACCCATCGAGAACCGCATTGACGAACTCCACTCGCTCATGGATTTCCTTGATCCGTCCGTGCTGGGCCCCCTGTTTCGCTTCAATCGCGAGTTTTACGAACTGGACGACCGCGGCCGCCCGTCCGGCTACCGCAATCTCGACCGGCTCCACGAGCGCATCCGCCCCTCCATGGTGCGCCGCCGCAAGGCCGAGGTGGAGACCGAACTGCCCGACCGCACTGACCGGAATCATTTCGTCCAGCTCAGCCCGGCGCAACAGGCCGAGTATGACAGCCACGAAGGTGTCGTAGCCCGGCTCGCCAACATCGCCAAACGCCGTCCCCTCACCCAGCAGGAGCAGGACAAAATGCTCCGCCACCTCGGCATGATGCGCATGGTCTGCGACACGAACTACATCCTGAATCCGGACGACAAGACCTGCCCCAAGCTCGCCGAGCTGGAGAAGCTGCTTGAGGAATGCCGCGAGAACGACGCCAAGGTGATCATTTTTTCCGAGTGGGAGCGCATGCTCCTGCTCGTGCGCGAACTCTGCGAGCAGTCCAACCTCGGTTTCGCCTGGCACACCGGCACCGTGCCGCAACGCCGCCGCCGCGCGGAAATCAATGCCTTCAAGAACGATCCCGCCTGCCGCGTTTTCCTGAGCACCGACAGCGGCAGCACCGGTTTGAACCTGCAAAACGCCAGCGTCGTCATCAATTGCGACCTGCCGTGGAATCCGGCCAAGCTGGAGCAGCGCATCGCCCGCGCCTGGCGCAAACACCAGACCAAGCCGGTCACCGTCATCAATCTCGTCTCCGAAAAGACCATCGAACACAAGATGCTGGAGACGCTGGCGAACAAGCAGGCGCTGTCCGACGGCGTGCTCGACCTCAAGGGGGATTTGAAAGAAATCAAGCTGCGCACCGGCCGCCAGGCTTTCCTGGCGCGGCTGGAGCAGTTGCTGACGGCTAAACCCGCCGCCACGGCGAAGCCGGGTGAGGATCTCAAATCTGACATTTCAAACCTAAAATCCCCGCTGCCTGCCGACCGTCCGCTTGGCTTCTCGCGGAAAGCCCGCGAGCGGATCAACGGCGCGTTACTCCATTGTGAGGAACGTTATCCCGCCCAGGGCCCGCACTCGGTGCTTTACGTCGTGGTGGAAGGCAACGCCGCCCAATGGCGCGAGCGCTTGAACGACCTGCACCATGACTTCTTCGGCCCCGGCCAGAGCGACCCGCTCGCGCCCGTGCAATTGGAGGTCGTGGACCGCGCGACGCACGAAGCCTTGGTGCGGCTGGCCGCGGCAGGCTTGATTTCGCTGACCACGCGGGCCAGCCGCCCCTTGTTCCCCGAGCCGGAATCTGACGCCACTCCGCCGCCGCTCTCGCCGGAAGAACGGGCCAGGATTGACGCTCATCGCGCCCAGGCCGGACGCAAACTCAAGATGGCGCGGTTGCTCGGCGACGGCGACCTGGCCGAGGAAGCCCGCGCCGCCTTGCTCGAGGGTGGATTGGCACTGGGCCGCGCCCTGGCTGCCGAAGTCCGCCTGCCCGAACCCGCCACGCTCGATGACGCTCTGTTAGCGCCATTGTCGCACTGCTGGAGGGAAGCGCTGACACCGCTGCGAGGTTTTGCGGCGGACGCTGCCCAGCCCTGGCGTCCGGTCATGGAGAAGCTGGAGAAACTTTGACATTCATCCAGCAGCCGAAGAAGGCTGGCTTTGACGGCTCGCGTCGGTTATGCTGCGAAGCGAGATGAAGACGCAGTCGCCCGACACCAATCCCGAAGCCGAGCGGGTCTTGTTTGACCTGCTGCGCAGTGCATCGCCCGCGCGCAAGTTTGAGTTTTCTCAGTCCCCAAGCCGCACTCGATAAAAAGCCGCTTTGCCACCCCGGAACGGTCCTCGGTAGAGAAACCTCGTTCCATTTCCTGACAAGGGCGGTCCCAAATCCTGCCAGGCCAACAAGTTTGACGAGGATTGCACTTGGTAACCGGCTCCGAGCATAGAATCCCACGCCAACTCCTGCCGGACCAACGAGAAAGACAAGTCGCTGAAATGCGTCGCCCAAGTGAACACCTGGGCGCAATTGGCCTGCGGCCAGGCAGCCATAGACTCGGTCGTAAGGCTCAAGGCCACTTCGTTCCCCCAGCCGGGCTGTGCCACTTGCGCCAGCGCCACGTTGCCGACCTCGGCCGCTTCGTCATCGATGTTCACCGAAATGTATCGCCGCGCCGCGAAGTCCACCGTAAGCGAAAACCGATGCCAGTTGGTGTCCGGCGTGAGCATGAGGCCAATATCCGCCAGTGCGAGTGGATGGGTATAGACTTTGATCCGGCCATAATCCGTTGTCCACGGATTCAGGTTCCAATAGACCGCTCCTTCGAGGGTCTGCTTGTTGGCCGTCCAGAGCGCGTTCCGGCCGTCCCACAATTGAATCATCAAGTGGATGGCCTGGGGATTCTGCCTTTGGGCGGTGCTGGCTTTGGGAACAACCGGCAGCCGGACCCTGGCACCATACCGGTACTGGCCGAGCGTGACCGGGGAATTGTCACGGAAAACCTCGATGAACTTCTTGAAACCGATGGCGTTAACCCAGGTGTTCGTTTGGCGAACATTCGATATAACCTCGCCATAATCGGCGCGGGGCACGACAGCCACGTCCGCCTCCGAACACGGACAGCCCGTCCCGCCGCCGGGATTGCACTCGGCTGCAACCGCGTGGCCTGCCAGGTTTTGGGAGGTATAAAGCGGGCGTTCAGAATAGGTCAATTCCAGATTGGGCGGCACTGCGGCAAACAGCGCACCCGACCACGCCATAGTCAAAAAACCGAGCGTCAAGGTGGATTCAAGAAAGCGGAGCGCCGGTTTGCCACCGGCTTTGGAGCAACAACCGGCCTGTCGAAACCTCAAGCCGATTGAAAATCGGCGCTCCGGCCCGGCTGTCCAGGCGACAGCTTCTTTCTTGAATTCTCCCTGGCGGAGCGTGAAGAAAAACGGTTTGGGCATAACGGATGCAACCGATGCGCTCAGCCTTGGATGATTTGCTGAAGTTGCTGGCCGTCGATATCGGTGTTCACCTGCATCCAGAGCGGCAGGTGATCGGACAATTGGTAGGTAAACCGGCTTTTTGTCATGCCTTCCGGGAACAGCTCTTGGATATGGTTCTGGTCGATAAAGAAGTCGAGGATGCCGCCGGCGTTGGTGAAGTTCGCCGGGTAATTTGCATAATGGAGAATCTGGTCGTAACGCTTGTCCCGCGCGAGGTTCGAGCCGTGCGCGAGGCCGCGAAGCGCCGAGGAGATTTGCAGGCCGTGCTTGGTCACGGCCTTGAACATGGCGTCGTCCAGCGAAGGGATGTTGAAATCGCCCATGACGATGAGGTCCTGGTCTTCGCCGAATTTGTCGCGGCGCTTGCCCTCGATCCAGTCGGCGAGCATTTCCAGCTCCTCGGTCCTCGCCTTCGCGCTTTGGCCCCAGCGGACGTGAGTGGTAAGGACCACGAAATCGAAGTTGCCCGACTTAAAGGAAGCGAGATACGGACTGCGCCAGAATGATTTTTCAGGCAGATACTCGAAGCCTTTCTTTTGACGCGGTTCGTTGGCCTCTGCGGCGAGGCCGTTAAAGGTGACGGCACGCTTATCGTAGAGGTAAGCGACACGCTCGCGATTGCCGCCCGCGTCGGGAATCATGTCGGAATAAACGGCCCGCCAGTAGGGGCCGAGTATCTTCAGCACGCGGCCGAGGTCCGTGAGATGGTCGCGGAGTTCGACGAGGCCGATAAGATCGAACTGCCCCAGGATTTCGGCAATGTAGTGGATGGCCGCCTCGCTGCGCGGCTTTTTGCCGAACTCGCGAATGTTCCAGGTGGCAATGTTGAGGGTCTCATCAAGTTGCGACGGCGGAATGCCAGCCGCTTTGATCCGCTGTTGCAGAGCGAGAAGGCCCTGGGCGATTTCGATTGAAATGTCTCCGTGATGCATAGGTTTGCCTGTAATCGAGCTTTTTATCCCCTGGCCGCCTCAAGGCGCACTGCCAATCAAGCGGCCATAAGACCGGCACAGAGGCTATTATCCTGAAATGGCTGGAAATGGACAGTGGAAAATTCTCTTGTCAGTCGAGGAGGACCAAAGAAGGATCGGAGCATGAAAATCTGTAAAGTTGTCCACAACACTCCGAGCGACCCAAGGGCCATTTGCAGGTTGAAAATGCGCGAAAAGAAGGAAATGCTTTGCTTGTGAATGAGATTGGTTCGACATCCGAGATCGAATTTCCCGTGCTGCACGACCGGCGTTATCCTGTCCATCGAATTGCCGACCGCTTGGAGCCGTACCTGCGCGTGATTGTGGAAAGATTTCATCCGCAGCGGATTATTTTGTTTGGCAGTTATGCGCACGGTCAACCGAACGAACACAGCGACGTGGATCTGTTGATTGTGAGAAGCGACATCACTTCAGAAAGGGAGTGCAATATCGCGATGCGCCGGGCTTTCTGGGGTCTTTCCGAACGCCGACTGCCCTTTACGCTTTTGTCTAAAACGCCGGCCGAGCTTCAGGCCAAGTTGGACGAACGCAGCCCGTTTTTCCAGGAGGTTATGGAACGTGGCGTGGAGCTATATGCTGCCTGAACAACTGAACGAGGACTTCTTTGCGCAACACTATCCGGGCGGCGATTTGACACATGTCGGCGCCAATTTTGACGATCTGCGCCAGCAAACTGGCGAGATAGTGGCCCTCATCAAAGAATTGTTACCGCAGCATTTTGGTTCGTGACAAGACGCCAACGGGCAGTAAATCTCTCCGCATCAATTGACCTGAATGAACACTGTTGCCTCACCCGCCCCGCCTCCCGCGACAAAGGCAGCGCCGCCGCTGACTGACTCTGCACGATCAGTCGTCAAGCCCAGAAAAAGCGCCTTCCAACTTATCGGGGAAGTCCTGAAGCACGGCGGGCCGGGCTATCTGCAATTTGCCATTACCAATATCTGCAATGCGAAGTGTGACTTCTGCGGTTTTGCCGTGGATCGGTTTGACCCCAAGCAGCGCCGGAGCGTCACGCTCGAAGAAGCGCGGGATGTGATCGACATCGCGGTCAGAAATCACATCGGCTACCTGCTGTTTGTGGGCGGAGAACCGCTGGCGCACAAGGACTTGCGGTCCATGGTTCGATATGCGGCCGAGTCCGGCATTCGCCCCATGATCTGCACCAATGGCTCGCTCTGGACCGATCGGAACATGCACGATATGGCTGGCGACGGATTGAGCAGCGTGATCATGTCCATCGATTCGCATGAGGTGGCCAAGCACGAAAAAAACCGGGGCCTGCCGGATGTCTGCCGCAAGATTCAGCGGGCCAACGCCGTATTCAGTGAACTCGGCATTCAAACCACGGCCAGCGTCACCGCCAGCAAGCTGATCGAGGATTACAACAAACTGCCGGATTTTTTGCGGGAGTTGGGTTTCCAGAGCTGCACCTTTAGCTATCCGCTCACCAATCTGGCCTCCAGTTACTTGAGTTTCAGCGACTCGAACCTGGTCAGCTATCGTACGGAAGAACTGATTCAAGTCTTTGAGAAGATCAAGAAGATGAAGGCCAGCAGCGGTTATCCGGTGGTGAACCCGACCGAATCTCTCACTGAAATGCAGCGTCATTTGAGGAAGGAACCCGAGAGATTCGGCTGCCTCGGCGGACACAAGTATTTTTACCTCGATTGGAACCTCAATCTGTATCGGTGCCACTACTGGGAAAGCCCCATGTGCACGATTTATGAATTCGACCAATCGAAGCTGATTCGCGATGGCTGCACTCGCTGCATGATTGACTGCTATCGTGATCCGAGCGTTCTGCAATTCGTTGCCGTCAGCGCCAGCGACGCCTATCACAGTCTGAAACAAGGCCGTCTGTTGCAGGCCGCCAAACACATCTTTGACCGGCGCAACCTCACCTCACTGAAGGCCGTCTGGGACGACCGGAAATGGATCGGTAAAGTATAGGACCGGTCTCTCTATCCGATTCCAGCTTAGCCATTAAGATCACAAGCGATGGCGCTTTCTCGAAAGCTATGACCGCGCTGCTATGCAGAGGGATGCGCCTTTTTGTCCCTGCAACAAGCGTAATTTCCGTGGTTTCTAATTGACCATCCAGAGGGTTCATGGCGAGATGGGCGATTGCTGCCTGATCTTGAGCAGCCAAACAATGGCCAGAACTCTGCGCAACAACAATGGACACGCTCCGCGTTCGTCGGCGATGGCGAAATACGACGCGCATCATAACGTCCTCGACAAAGCCTACGGCGCCTTGGCGGACCTCCGCCGGGAACTGGCCGATTCCAAGACCGCCGTTGCGGAACGGTCGGAGATTCTCAATACCTTCGCCCATTGCACCGATTCCCAACGCGCCTGGCTGCTTTTGGAGGATTACTTCGAGAAACTGTCTCTGTCCCGCAAGGATTTTCCGGGGCAAAATTGGTGGCTACGCTTGCTCTCGGTCCAAGGCCAGAATCGTCTGGAAGAGACGGCCTTGCTGTTCATGCGCTCGAACCGGCCTCTCCCGACCGAGTTGATGCCGCACTCGAATCCGGAGCGTTTTGCGAAAATTGAACGGGCCGAGCAGGAACAGCAATTTGTCGCGCAATTGGAAAGCTGGCTTTTGCCCCCTGCCCTCGCTCATCTTGATGCGCCTCGGGCCGCCTTGCGCGTTCTTTGCCAGGCCGAGCGGCTCCCAGACCAGCACGCCTTGCACGCGCTTAAAGTGCAGTTCTGCCTCTTTCGCGCACGGACCGGAGAAAAGATTCGCACCTTGGCTGAAGTCATCGAGCTGACCACCCGGGCCACTCATGAACAAGAATTGTTCCCCACCGGCGATTGGGAGTTTATCCGGTGGCTGGCTGATACTTACCCAAACCAGTCGGAGCAGACGGACTCGCTTCACCTGACTGGAACCGAGCTTTTGCAGTGGCTGACGCGCTGGGGACAACTCCCCCGGCTCGAACATCCGGCTCAGAACCAGCCCTTCCAGTTCCATGGCCAACTGGTTGAATTCAGCCCGCATCTGGAGACCGTGGACGGCGAGCTCTCTTTTACCCATCGCCTCAAGCTGCCGGATGGCGAAACCCGCCCTGTCGGTCAGGCCACCTTTTTTACCGGTCTCCCCCAACTGGCCCTCCTGGATCAAACATTCTATCTGGCGCGGAATGCGCCGCCGCAAACGCTCCTCGGCCCCTGGATGGAAAAACCGTTCCTGCCCGTCAGCAAATTGAGCCGCCGGTTGTTGACGCATCTCCGCAAGAACGGATCCGGACAGGACAGCCGCTGGGAACAGCTCTGCGCGGCCCACACCGCCATTCCCCAGTTCATTTTCGAATTGACCGACGATACCGTCCGGCTCCGGTTGCTGGCCAGGAGCGATCTTGACCAGAGTGTCTGGCAATGGAACGGCCACGAATGGCAGATCACCCATCTCCTGCCGCCACCCAACGAAAAGCCGCAAATCCTGGACGATCCCCGGCTCGAACCGGCCGTTTGCTGGCTGCGGCGGCTCGACTGGTTCACGCCCGAACCGGGACTCTGGGTCGGAGATGCCAATGAAGCGTTCCTCAACACCTTGGCCGCAGCCTGGCCCGACCGTCCCGCCCCCGCCGAATACTTGGGCAATCCCGCTTTTCATCGGCTGTTTCTGTCTCCTCGCCAGCTTCGTCCCAAATTGGCCGTTCAAGGCAGCGGCATTGACTGGTTCTCGGTTTCAGCTTCGTGGGAATTGGAAGGACTCAGGCTGACGCCGGCCGATTTGGAGCGGCTACAGACCGCCACGGGACGCTTCGTCAAATTGCCGGACAGCGGCTGGCTTGAACTCGACTCCAGCGCCGTGCAAACCGCTCACGAAGCCTTTGCTGACCTTGGCCTGGATGGGCTCAGCCCGGTGCCTCAACGCGTGGATTTGTTGCATGCCGCGCACCTGGACGAAACGGCGTTGAGCCGCTTTGGCAACCAGCCCCATGCCAAAGCGCTGCGCGAGCGCCTGGCTGAATTCACCGGAGTCCCCTCCACGACTCTGCCGGAAACCGTGCAAGCGGATTTGCGTCCGTATCAAAAGGACGGATTCAGCTTCCTTTGCCACCTGACGCATCTCAAGCTCGGCGGCATCCTCGCGGATGACATGGGGCTGGGCAAAACCCTGCAAACCCTGGCGTGGCTGGCCTGGTTGCACGCCGAGAATATCAAGAAACCGAAGCCGGCCTTGGTCATCTGCCCCGCCTCCGTCCTTCATAACTGGCAGCGCGAGGCCAATCGCTTTACTCCGCACCTCAAAGTCCTGGTCCTGGAAAGCGGCGCGGCGCGGCACAACCTGCGCAAACAGATTCCGCAGCACGATCTTATTGTGACCAATTATGCGCTGCTGCGGCGCGATTTGGCCGCCCTGCAGAAATTCGAGTTTCGCGTCATCATTCTGGACGAAGCCCAATTCATCAAGAATCCCGCCGCGCAGGTCACCCAATCCGTCAAGCAGCTTCGAGCCGACCAGCGCCTCGCTTTGACCGGCACGCCGCTGGAGAATCGCCTTCTGGACCTGTGGAGCATCGTCGATTTCATCCAGCCGGGCTACCTCGGCATGCAATCCGCCTTCAGCCTGACCTACGAACCGCGCGGCGAAAACGCCGTGGACGCGCAACGGATCGCCCGCCGCCGGCTTTCGGCCAAACTTCGTCCCCTCATGCTCCGCCGGCTCAAACGTCAGGTCGCTCAGGATTTGCCCGACCGCATCGAAGAACGGCGCGATTGCGAGCTGGGTGAATTGCAGCGCAAGCTTTACCTGGCTGAATTGCACCGCAGCCGGGAACAAGTGCTGCAGGCCGTGCAGGAAAAGGGGCTGGCCAGAAGCAAAATCCACGTGCTGGCGGCTCTGACGCGCTTGCGACAAATCTGCTGCCACCCGCAGCTCGTCGGCAACGACTCGGCCTCGGGCAAAACCGAAACCTTGTTCGAGTTGTTGGAGCCGTTGCTGGCCGAAGGACAGAAAGTTCTTGTTTTCAGCCAATTTGTGCAGATGTTGCGGCTGCTCGAAGCCGAATGTTTGCAGCGCCAGATGACCACCCACATTCTCACCGGCGAAAGCAAGCATCGCCAGGAGATCGTCAACACGTTTCAAAACGATCTCAATGCCTGTGTTTTTCTGCTCAGCCTGCGCGCCGCCGGCACCGGCTTGAACCTGACCACCGCCAGCTACGTCGTTCTCTATGATCCATGGTGGAACCCGGCTGTTGAAGCGCAGGCCATCGACCGCACGCATCGCATTGGCCAGACCCGTACCGTCAATGCTTACCGATTGATCGCGCCGGGAACCGTCGAGGAGAAAATCTGGGAATTACAGCAACGGAAAGCCCAAACCATCGTCGATGTGCTCGGTGAAGAAGGATTCGCCCGCAGCCTTTCCCGGACCGACCTCGAGTACCTGTTTGCCGAAGATTGAGGTCGTGGCGATGCCGGAGCGCGGGCATCCATGCCTGCGCGTTTGCGAAGGATCCTTCTTTGAAGCCCGCTCGGTCAGGTCGCATTTGGCAGCTCAAGCCACTGATAGATGAGTGAAACCTCAAGCGGGAGGTTTTCGTGGAACTGAGCTGCCATCAAGCGCTTGCGACACACGCAGGCATAGATGCCCGCGCTCCAATTTAATTGTAACGGCCAAGTTCGCGGTCCGCTCCGAACCCGCCACAACCTACCGGCGGACGGATGATCGCTGATACAGCCAGGTCAAATCAAGGTTGTTGGGCGAGGCTTCGTTATGCTGATGGAAGTTCGAGACCCTGGGGGCATAAGTCCGCTTGTCCAGCCAGCGGTGCGATGCCACATGGCCGTCGGCAAACGTGTTGACTCCCGACCGATTATGGTAGCTGGCCGGATAATGCAGAAACCGCCCCTCCTCCATGTAAACTCCAAAACAAGGACGGCAAATGCTGTCCGGGTGGACTTCCTGAAAGACCAGCAGATTGGGGATGGGGGGATTGCCCAAATCGGATGTTTTCTTAAACACCTTGTACCGGCTCGGATTGGGAGAGCCTCTGAAATCAGGCCCTACCATGCCCACATAAGAATTCATGGCATAACTCCGCACTCTGGGAATGCCTCCTCGCCTGGCGGACGTGCCGGGCGTCCGGTCCGAGGGGCATTTATAAATGCTGGAGGATTTCAGATACCTTGCGAACAAGGAGTACTTGGGGTCCAGGATCAAGGTCAAGTTGGTGGCATCGGCGGGGAATTGGGCAAAACTGCCGTGAATCCAGGTGCTGAAAGTGAGATCCCCCGCGCCGTTGGGCACCAGGTTTTCACTATTGTCCCCGGCGTAAAGCACCCAGATGGTGGCTAACTGCTTGAGATTGTTGACACATTGGATGCGATGCGCCTGGGCTTTGGCTTTGCTCAACGCCGGCAACAGCAGGGCAGCCAGAATGGCAATGATGGCAATGACGACCAGCAACTCGATCAAAGTGAAGGCGCTTTTTCGATCTGAATTCGTGAAACCGTTCATGATCTTTAACACCGGCAGTCCCACTCTTACCCGCCTCATAAAACCGATCAACAAGAAAGAAAGGAGAAAAAGGCATGGCTGTCCGACTTGGATTCGAACCAAGACAAAAGCCTCCAAAGGGCTTTGTGCTACCATTACACTATCGGACAAGCCGGAGTAAATTAGCGTTCCCTCCCCGGAGTGCAAAGAGAATTTTCCCGGGTTAAAGATGTCTGATCCGGCTTTTGTACTTTTGCAGCAGAATGTTGTTATGGTCGTCGCCGCAGGTGTTGCTGCTGATGTAAATCTCCGGCTCCACTCCGCGGGCCAGCGCATTGGCAATGCCCTGGACAATAATCGCGTTGACGATCAGCGCGCCGGTGGAGGTCGTAGTGGGCCCGATGCGGCCCGGCAGGCCGGCCAACGCCAATGCCGCGTCGCCGGACACGCCGCAATTGTCGATCACCAGTTCGGCGACATCCGCCAGCTTCTGCCCCGAAGCGTGCCTTGAAGGCCAATCTTTGCTCTGCGCCAGGTTGATGATAGCAACGACATGCAAGCCCTTCTCCCGGGCCGCCAAAGCCAACTCGATCGGCACGGCGTTGCGGCCGGAGTTCGAGGCCACAATCAAGACGTCACCGGCTTCCACGGGGTATTCCTTGAGCAACTGCGCGGCATAGCCTTCCTCGCGCTCGACGTAGGTGGCCTCGATGGCCTTGTCATGCAGCATCAGTCTGGTGTCGAGCATCGGCGCGGCTCTGGCCAGACCGCCGGCACGATAGAAAATCTCTTCGGCCAACAAATGCGAATGGCCCGTGCCAAATGCATACAGCCAATGGTCATTGGCCAGCGCCTCACCCAGCCAAAATGCCGCTTGTTCGATCTTCGGCCATTGTGTCGCGCGAATTTGCTGCATTTGGCCAAGCACGATTTCAAAGTAGCGATTCATGGTGTTCATAATTCATTTTCAAAGCCGTTTCGCCAGATAAAGAGTCCCGGAATCCTGCGGGCCAACGCGAGCCAATTCATGGAAGCCGAGCTTCCTGTAAAACCGCTCTGCGCGGGCATTGTTCGCAGCCATGCCGAGGTGAACGCCGGGCGATCCCAGGCTCCTCAGACGATCCAACAGGATGGCCATCATGCGTTGTCCCTGCCCGCGCCCTTGCGTGCGCGGCAGGAGATCGATGTGCAAATGGGAGGGGTATTCGTGAAAGGATTCCGGGTAATAGATGTCGGGATGATAATATTCGTAATAGACTTTCTCCGTCGGCGTCCATTGCGACGGCTCGCCGGTCGGACAGGGGTGTGCCTGGCGCAAGGCCGGCAGCCATTGGGTCAGGCAAACCTCGTAAAACCGGGCCGAATCGAGCGCGCCTAAAACGTAACCACACACGCCCAAACCATCCTCCAAAACAAACGCCAATTCCGGCTCGTGACGCAGGTACGGCCCGACGAAAATATGGCCGAGCGCTTTGGGATTCGAGTAAAGATGGGTTGCATCCTGGCCGGCATCGCCGGTTTTAAGGCAGACCTCGTAAACCGCGTCGATGTCGCGGGGTTCGCAAAGGCGGATTTGAAATGAGTCAGTCATGATGGAATCGACCTTGCTCATCCATAGGCAACAGCCGCTGCAGCTCAGCCACGAAGCCGCCCCGATAAATCTTGGGGCGGTGTTCGGCCGACAGGAAGGCTTCGCCCAGAGTAGGTTTGGAGCGGAGCCAATGCACATAGCCACGCAGCAGCGCCGCCTCTTCTTTGATTTCCCATAGGTACCGATAGAGAGCGTGAAGCAACTCGCGATTCTGAATGGGAATCATTTTGTCGAAAAGAAGGCCAAGCCGCCGGCTCGTTTGATCAAATCTGGCCAGGGCTCTCGTGGCATCACCACGCTCCTCGGCCAGAAGCGACCGAACATCCTCGAGAAAAGCTTCCGCTCGCGCGCCAAACTCGTACGGCAGATAAAAGACATCACCAAGGAGCTCCAGATCATCGAATTCCACGGGACCGGCGCTGTCGCTGCCAAAGGCCGGCGTCCGGGCCTGGTTCTCGCCGCGCAGGTTGGACACCTGCGCTCCGCGCGCGCTGTCGCTGGCAAAGGCCGGCAGCCAGGCCTGGAGCGATTCGAGATAAGCCCGCCGCGGTTCCCAGCGTCCCTGTTCCTTGGCATAAAGTCCTAAAGTGCGGATCGGAATGAAGTTGGCTTCAAACTGGCAGTTTGGGTTCGTCAGTACACCGCTGATTTCACCGCGCAATTCCAGCGGCCGCCCTGCGTAAGGCCCCAAATAGAGCCGCCGCAGGTCATAATCATTGGCATGCAGGTTGTCCCAAAGCAACGGCCGGCGCCGAATCACGGACTGCAATTCGCGGATCGAGGCGATGGAAATGGATTCGGATATGATCTCAGGCCCCGTCCACAAGACGGCAATGGCCGGATTCAATTCTGCGCCGATGGTCTGCAAATAAACGGATTCCTTGACCGTGGGAGCGGCCATTCGCCCACAGTAAACAGTCGGGCAGAAGAGAAACCGGGCGGGTGATGTTTGGGCGTGAATGAAGCTGAACAAGCCGTTGGCCAGCGCGCATTGGGCCTGGGCGAAAAGCCGCGCAGGCTGCGTGCCTTCCTCAGGCCCTGGAGCAGGAATGTCATCGAAGAGGAGTGCAAAGTGCTGGCAGCCGAGGGAGAGCAACTGGCGGATTTTGTCCTGCAAAACGGCTGTATCCGCCGCTGAGGAAGAGCGCACGTCGAGGCCCGGCGCGAGCGCATAAATGAAGCTCAAGCCGTGGCGCTGGCAGTCCCGAATCAGCGCGGCCAGCTCGGCTGCTTCGGTCTCTGCATACAAGTCACGCCAGCGGACGCGATGTTTGAGATCATCTTTGGGCGCGTACAGATACGTGTTCAGGCCCCATTGGCGCATCCAGCCAAAGAGTTGGTGCCGCTGCCGCACGTTCCAAGGACGCCCGTAAAAGCCTTCTACGACACCGCAGATGAATTGGTCGGACGAGGATTTCATGGTTGCATCTTATTTGACTGCGACCGAGAGAACGGCTATCCACCATCCGGTGGTGAGGCGCGGCGCGATCATGCCAAAGTACATGGCCTCTTTCTATACCGGCACAGCCTCGTGAGACGCAACGCTATATCCATGCAACGGGACAACCGGCTGGCAACTTGCATCGACAAATCGAAGAATTGTGTTAAGTAAGTGCTTATGAACCGCACTCATTATCGTGCTCCAAAGCACCAATTAAAAACGGCATGTGGATTCACCCTCATCGAACTGCTGGTTGTCATCGCCATCATCGCGATTCTGGCGGGCATCCTGTTGCCGGCCATGGCCAAGGCCAAAACCAAGGCACAAGGGATCATGTGCCTCAGCAATGGCCGGCAGATGATGACGGCCTGGAGACTTTACGTCGATGACAACCAGGACAAACTGCCGTCGGCCTGGCGCGGACCCGGCGAATGGATCAGCGGCGACCTCGACTTTAATGGCGGCAACAGAAGCAATTGGGATATCAACCAAGACATTGCCAAAAGTCCTCTCTGGCCCTATTGCGGCAAGAACGCCGGCATCTGGAAGTGCCCGGCCGACAAATCCACCGTCAGACCCACCTCGGGTCCTTTCAACGGGCAGAAGGTGTCCCGGGTGAGAAGCATTTCCATGAACGCCTGGTTTAATGGCCTGGACGCGGCGGGATTTGGCCCCGGCGGAATGCGAGTTTACAAGAAGATGAGCGATCTGACAGACCCCGGCCCCTCCCGGACTTGGGCGTTTCTGGATGAAAGAGAGGACAGCGTCAACGACGGCGAGTTCGTGGTCGGCATGTTTGGCTACCCGGACCAGCCGGGGCAATGGTACATGGTCGATTATCCGGCCAGTTACCATAACAAGGCGGGCGGCTTTTCCTTTGCCGACGGCCACTCGGAGATCAAGAAATGGCAGGATGCGCGAACCATGCCGGTGCTGAAGCCGGGACAAGGTCTGCCGTTGAACGTCCCTTCGGCGAGGAATCCGGATGTTTTTTGGATGATGGACAGAACCACGCGGAAGGCCAATTAGCAGGCATCTCTTGACCGCGCGGGCTTGATAGGGGTTTAGGCTATGTCGGCCAACTGATTTGCCAGATCACGCCCGCACGTAGGCGGAGGCAAGGGTCTGCGATCCTGGTGGAATAAGGCGATCATTTCGTCCACCATCTGGCACAATTCTTCGAATACTTGTTTCTCGTCGTCGCCATGACACCCACCGTAGAAAAGGCCGGGACAACTGCCCACAAAACACTGATCTTCGTCCGACCATTCGACGATTTTAAGGTAACGCGCGCGCTCTTTCATTGCTTTGCTTCTTCGATGGCCCGATGCACTGTCTTCTCCTGGTAACGTTTGGCATCGTCGCCCGGGTTTCCCGAGATACCCACCGGTTTCGCGACCTTCGGATGGACGAAATTCCTATGACTGCCCTTTCCGCCACGATCCGCAAACCCCGCTCGTTCGAGATCCCGGATCAACTCTCGCACTTTCCGAGGCATGCTTCAAGGTTACAGGCAGGCGCTCGCCGCGTCAACGATTGAACTGAGCAACGCGGGTGGCCCAGCCCGTCCGCATGGCCAACGGCCGTGGCCCGCCCGCTCCAGTGATTTAGGATCCGGCTGCTGAGATACAGCGCGGGCCAAACCAGATTGGCGATGATCGGTGTCATTTCACGACCGGCACTCTGAGGCCCCTAACGATTCAGCTCGCCGATGGCGGCCCCTCCGTGACTCCCGAATTGCCAGGCGGCGCCACAGGGCCGCTATTGGGTGCAGCGCCTAGTTCGGTCTTGCTGGACTGCCCGGCCCGCACCCCGCGCCGGATGGCCTCCACATCCTTCAAGTCCTGTTGTTCAGATCCTTCGTCCATCTTGGTTCCGAGTAAAGCATGACCGCGTACCCTCCCACCACCAGGTAGCGCACGTCATGTTTTCCCAAAAGCTTCAACAGTTCTCTGAAGTCTCGGCTCTGTAGCATCTCCAGTGGTGAGTAAACGGTGGTCGAGGATCATGTCCCAGACCGCCGCGAATATGGCCTCGCTGCCCTGCCGCTGCCAGAAGGCCGCATCCCACGAACGGTCGTCGGCCTCGAATCGCCCATAGTTTTCTTCCGTCTGTGACCTTCGTTTCATCGGAACGTCGGGACCCAACGACAGAACTGAGCGACGCGGGCGGCCCAGCGCCTCCGCATTGGCAACTGACCTTGCCCGCCCGCGCTCCAGTGATTTTGTTGGGCAGTCCGTTCATGGCGAGATCTCTATCAGTTGGAGAGCCCTGGAGAATGACTCGTATGCGATTACCGCAGCAGGAGGCTCAAGGACCGTCCTCGCCCAGAGTGCCACGTGATCCGCCAACTCCCGCTGTGCCCACGCCGTGGCATGGGATCCAGCGCCAAGCAGTCTCAGACCGATACCTCCAGGAAAAACGTCCGGAGTGGGAGGGCCATTAGGGCTTCCATTGACAGTGATGAATGTGGCTCCGAGCAACACGTCCTCGAAGAACTCGCCCCACGATACGTAGGGAACCACCGTCGCGGCGCCACCCTCAGGCCTAATGGCGTTCGCCCCCCAAGTACGATCCGCATCGAAGAGGGAAGCCAAGGATTCATCATTGATGACCTCCGCGACGACGTCGGCGATGCCCGTCAACGCTTCGTCGAGAACCTTACGCAGGGCAGCCTTCCGCTGCCACGGCGGCAGTAACTGCCTGGAAGCCGCGCCCGAAAGCGAAACCACGCGCTGCACAACGTTTTTTTGCACGCGCTGTCCAATCGATCGTGAATCGAGGCGCAGATTGCTGTGCCGGAGAAACCCAAGCTGCAACGCGCCAACGCGAGCTGGGTTGACGAACACGAAGGCATGCAGAGCGTTGCGCGGCGTCCCTTTGACGGGCCGGGGGAAGCAGTACGCCACAACGTGGGCCATGCGCTGCAGGGCGTCCTGCTGTCGGCTGGACAGGCGCCAACCCTCTTGCTCCCAGCGCTTGAACTGCAACCCGAAGAGGTGGACTTCGAAGACACCTTCCGCGCTGAAGAGCAATGCGAAGTCCTGGTCGGAGGGGTACGTGCGCTCCTGCCTTAGGGTAACGGCGCGCGCGCCACAAGAGCCGCCGTCGTTCGCGATGAAGGCTCGCAGCCCGGCCTTAAAGAACTCGACGACATCACCTTCCGAGCACTCGCTCAGGTCAACAGGTGTTCGCGGAGTCGCGGTTCCAGCGCTCATTCGGCCCTCTCACGCGCTGCCCAACAATCGATTGACAGGTCGTTTTGATCTGATAATACGATAACAACCTGGTTTTCGGGCAACATTGTCTGATGTCAATATCAGGTCAGAATCACGCTGAAAAACCGTAGATGGCTGCCATGGAAAGTCAAGAACAAAGTCCGCCAGAACCAAGTCCGAAGTTGCTGGACCAGGTCCGGAGCACGATGCGGTTGCATCATTACTCGATCCACACCGAACGCAGCTATATTGACTGGATCAAACGGTACGTCCATTTCCATCAGATGCAGTCGCGGGAAGACCTGAAGGATGGGGCCCGGAAGATCGAGGCTTACCTGACACACTTGGCGGCGAACGGGAAGGTGGCGCCGGCGACGCAAAACCAAGCGATCAATGTTGGTTGAGGGTTGAGGGTTGAGAGTTGAGGGTCAGGCAGCCTCCAGAGACTTGCGGAGTCCGCTGAGCATGCGGCTTTGCTTTTCGGCAGCTTGGTAGAGCTGTTGGTAATCAGCTTCACGGAGAAAGCCTTGGTTGCGGCCAATCGTGGCTTGGGAGACGACCTCAAAGACGCTGCCGGTTGCGATTTCGACGAAGCGCGCGTAATCCACCCGGGAAGAGCGGGAGCACCCCTCCGCGATGTTAGAGGAAATGGAAACGGCGGCGCGTCGCATCTGGTTGGTCAGACCAAAGCGTTCTTCGTCAGGGAAGTGGCGCGTGAGTTGATAGACCAAGTCGGCGAAAGCGATCGCCTCGTGCCAAGTTTCGAGTTTTTCAAAGTTGAACATAGGAGGGTTGAGTGTTGTTGGTTAGTCGTTGAGAGTTGCGTGACTTTTCTTTCTTAAACCCTCAACCCTCAACCTTCAACTCTCAACCGAGGCTGCGGTTGCGGGTCAAGGATTTGGATTTTGCGATGAAGCAGGTGACGGTGCGCTCCGGGAAAGGTGACAAGGACCGATTCACGACCTTGCCTGCATCGGTCATCCCGCTGCTGGAGAATCATTTGCAGAAGGTGAAGGTGTTGCACGAGAAGGACTTGTCGGAGGGGCATGGGGCGGTGTATCTGCCCTACGCGCTGGAGCGGAAGTATCCGAATGCGGCCAAAGAATGGGGGTGGCAGTACC
>CAYIIH010000160.1:0-6019 GCA_964363225.1 uncultured Verrucomicrobiota bacterium
CCTCCAAAGGACGTCTGCAGTTTCGCTTTGCCGAAGTAAAGTATCGTCGGCATCTCGCCATAGCCCGCGCAGCGGTGCTGGTCAGTTCCGTGCTCGAACAAACCAGCAGCACGCGCACTCGTTGGATGGATTGGTTTTTTGGTGCTTCCCTCAAGCCTTCCGAGCGCGCCATTCGAGCCGGGCGACTCGTCCGAGCGCTGCGCTTTTACGCCGACAAAGCCCGTCGCCACCATCTCAACGAGGCGGTTTACAACCGCGTCTGCGAAGAACTGGATCGCCTCCTTCGCGAGCCAACTGACTACGAACCGAATCTCGCCGAACGCTCGGATCGCGCATTCATCTTTTGTCCCGATTTCGCGCCGACCACACCCGAAGAACTTTTTCCCGGCCTGGCTGAAGAATGTCGCGTCTGGCTCTTCGGCCCGGACACGTTGCCGGACAAGCCACACGAACTCCAAGTGGAGGTAACACCCGCGCCACCACCGCCGACATCAACACCCACGCGAGCACCGGTGCCCTCACCGGAGGGCGCCAGTTCGGAAAGTACTCTCGCTACCTCGCCGGCTGCTCCTCCAACGGAGATTACGTCAGGCGCTTCCGAGACTGCTGACACCGTTCAGCCAGCCCCGGTAAGGCCGGAGCAACCCGGTGTTCCAGTCGTGCCGCTCGGCGATGCGCGCGGCGGGCAGACCGTAAACTGGTCGCCTTCCATCACGAGCAACCCGCACTTGATGATTGCGGGTCTCCCCGGCATGGGCAAAACGACCTGCCTCATAAACATCTGCAAGCAATTGGTGGCAGGGAACGTTCTGCCGGTCGTTTTCTCTTACCACGATGATATTGATGAGAAGCTTGCGGCGGCCTTCCCCAACTTGTCGTGTAGCGATGGCCGCAGTTTGGGTTTCAACCCGATGCGCGTTACGCACGACGGACCGCTGGCCCATGTCGAGAGCGCCGGCCAGTTGCGCGACATCTTCGCCGCCATTTTCCCCGACCTCGGCGACTTGCAACTCGAACAGCTCCGCGGAGCGATCAAGGCCAGTTACCAGGAACTCGGTTGGGGAAATAGTGCAACTGCGGGTCTGCAGCCACCGCCATTCCGCCGCTTCGTGGAATTGTTACGGCAGCAGGAGCGGTCTGATACCAGATCCCAGACGCTCCTCGCGCGGCTGTCAGAACTCGATGACTTTGAGTTTTTCCGGGGCGAACAAGGGGCTAAGAGCCTGCTCGACTCCACACAACCCCAGATCCTGCGCGTCCACGTCTCCAAGAGTGACGCTGTGCAACGCGCTTACGCGAGCTTTGCTCTCTACAGCATCTACCAGGATATGTTCCGGCGCGGGCGACCGGATCGTATCACTCATGCGGTCATTTTCGACGAAGCGCACCGTGCCGCGAAGTTGAAGCTCATTCCCACCATGGCCAAGGAGTGTCGCAAGTATGGCCTCGCGATGATTGTCGCGTCACAGGAGGCCAAGGACTTCGACTCCAGTTTGTATTCCGCCATCGCCAATTACCTCATCCTCCGCGTCACCGATCAGGACGCCAGGGCGTTGGCACGTAACGTCGCTCCGTCAGAAATTGAGCGCCGCACCGCCGACCGCCTGAAGACGCTTCCAAAATACGAAGCCCTTTTCTTTTCCGAAAGCCAGCGTCAGCCTGTTCACCTGCGCTTGACGCAATGTCATGGCCGAGTTGTCCCGTGACGTTTTGAGTAAAAAAGCTGTATCATCCAGTCATATTACATTCATTCCCACTTATGGTTGAATCGAGTAACAGCGTGGAGACCCACAACAGCTTTACTCGCCGCTCATCGTTCACACGACGCCGGAGCACACGGAGTTGAAGGAGGTTTGCCGCGCTGCGGAATACTACGCTGGATAACCCACGGTCTGGGCGAAGAGCACACGCTGCTCGGGTCGCAACTTGAACTCCTTGGCGGCGGCCTCCCGATTGCAGTTGTGGAACCAGGCGGCCAAGCCTTGCGACGCCGCAAACAAGCCGACATTCGCCGCCATGAGACCCGTCGCTACATAATAATAGGACTTCTGGACCTCCGGATTGCCGATGTTTCGGTCTGGCTGCCCACTTCCCATGTGATAGCGAGTCAAATCCGCAACGAAGAAGATATTTACCGGAGCCGTCGCCGCGGCCCCCCGTCCGGCCCGTGCGCGAAAGTCTCCCGCGACCACGGGAGCCAGACGGTGAGGCACCGCCTCGTAACGGTAAACGCCCTCGGACAGGGCCACGTAAAGGTCGATTTCCTGAGAGTTGCTGGCCGAGGCAGCGGTTCTTCCGGGCTTGCCGAAGGATCCGTTCTGCCGATTCACACCGAAGGCAGCCCAGAGAAGGTTGGACAAAACCTGCGAAGGAAGTTTCTTCGCACTGATGTTGCGGATCGTCCTTCGCTCCTGCAGCGACGCCAGCACGGACTTGCCGCCGTCGGATTCCGGCTTCGGCAGAGAGATCGGTTGCAGCTCTTGGGTCGTGCCCGGCGTTTCCTGGGCAAAGCTGGATGCTGTGCTGGCCAAGAGGGTCAAAGCCGGCAATGTCGTGACGAATGTTCTGCGATTCATCGGGTCCTCCAGTTCAATCAAGGTGAACTTTGCACAATGGATGTCTTGATCAGGATGCGAATGGGACCGCTCTCAGGCGGCGGCCTTGGCCAGTGCTGCGCGGTGCGCGTGAATCTTCCGGATCGCGGCGAGGATGTGATCCATGTGGCTGCGGTCGGCCAGGAGCAGGTTCTGGGTCATCCCGACCGTCGTCGCGCAGACCTGCCGGTTGCCTTTCAGCTCCTGGAAGCTCTCGCGATAGGCTTTCAGCCGCTCGGCGCTGAAGAGCCGCTTGAAGCCGCGCGAGGCGATCGCCTCGTCCAGCAGCCCGTCGAAATACTGTTCCGAGTAGCCGCCGCCGCAGGGGATGCCTTCGGCGTTGAGCGCCTGGATAAACTTGTTGCGGGTCAGCCCGTTGAACTGCTGCGCGTCGTAGCGGAACGGGTAGAGATGCCACACCGCCCGGCTGTTTTCCGGCAGGCGCGCCGGTTGGATGCCGGGAATCTCCTTGAGGTGGGCGCTCAGATAGTCCGCGTTCTCGCCCCGGCGCGCGGTTTCCTGCACCAGCTTGTCGAACTGTTGCATGAGGATGACGGCTTGGAATTGCTGCATCCGATAGTTGGTGCCGCGAGTGAAACTGCCGCTGCCCTTGTTGGTCCCATAGGCGCGGCCGCAGTTGTGATAGGACTGGCATCGGTCCAGGAGTTCATCGCTGTTGCCGGTGACGGCGCCGCCTTCGCCGGAGGGCAGGTGCTTGGAGTTCTGGAAGCTGAAACAGCCCAGGTCTCCGAGCACGCCGCACTTGCGGCCTTTGTATTCGGCCAGCCAAGCCTGGCAGGCGTCCTCAACGACAGCCAGCTTGTGTTTCTTGGCGATGGCGTTGATGGGGTCCATGTCGCAGGGCATGCCGTAGATGTGCACCGGCAGGATGGCGCGGGTGCGGTCGGTAATCCGGCTTTCGATTGACGCCGGGTCCATGGTGAGCGTGGCCGGGTCGGTGTCGGCAAGAACCGGCAGCGCTTTTTGATCCAGGACCGCGTTGTAGGTGGCGATAAAGGTGAAGGGGGAGACGATGACTTCGTCGCCGGCGTCCACGTCCAGGACGTGCAGGCTGACCAGCAGGGCGGTGGTGCCGCTGGCGGTGGCCAGGCAGCGGTTGGCGCCGAGCAGTTGCGCGTAGGCGGTCTCGAACTCCGCCACGTGTTCGCCGGCGCCGCGCCACCAGCGTCCGCTCCGCAACACTTTGACGACCGCCGGTTCCCAGGATTCCCGCCAGGCCGGCCAGTTGGGCCAGCCTCCCGGATGGACCGGCGTGCCCCCAAGCAGGGCCGGTTTGGCGGTTTCGGCGGCGAACGTCATGGGCGCCCGGCGGGCGCTCAGCCAAGTCAAGGCGGCGGAACCCGCCGCTGCGTGCCGGATGAATCCACGTCGTGTGAGATAGTTTTTCATAGCTTTGCTTTCTTTTGAGTTATTCTGCCGAGGACGTTGACGTCGGCCCTTCGTCGAAAGTCAATGGCCTCATGAGTCTCTCCAGGTTCTCGTGTTCACTATCAGCTTTCTACGCTCAACGCCCCTTGCCGTCAATGTCTGTCCAGCAGACGCAGAGCCGCCTCCAGTGAAGCCCCGGCTTGTCGGTGCCCTTGGGGTGCCTTCCGCAATTTGCCGAGGGAGAAATGCGCCGCGCTGGTCGCGCCGAGTCCGGCCACAGAAACTGCCGGCGCAGCCCAAGGGTCAGAGCACACTTTTAAAAGTGTGCTCTGACTGAAGGCCGGTCGCGGCACCGACAACCTGGGGACGCACCGAGCCGCGACCCGGGCCACAAATGCGCTTTGACAGAATGGCGCCAAGCCGTATTCTGGGGTTGACTGAATCTCAAACAGACCCGACCGCGTCATTATGCGATTTTTAAAGAATCTCACCCTGAGCCTGACGGCGCTTTCACTGAGCGCTGGTTTGGTGCTGGCCCAGCCGGTGCTCACCCCGCAAAACCCATTCCAACCGCAAACCGGCAGCGGCATTAACAACCTGCGCACCGTGAGCCAGTCTGCCGACGGCACGGAGGTCGTCTTTTCCGTGGACTTTAGCTACGACGGCTTTGGCGGGCGCACCGCCCTCATTTATCCGGTGATTGAAAAAAGGGATCAAAAGGGCGTTTCGCTCTGGTTTGGGGCCGATCCGGTCACCGTCGGGCAAGGCCGAGGCATCATCTCGCTGAAAGTGAAATACTTCAACGACGAGCCGGGAGTGCCTCCGCAACTGACCACCGATCGCATCCGCATCCTGATCGTCAATCAAAGCGGCACCGCCCTATTGAGCAGCATTCCATTCCTCAAAACGGTCAAATGGGGCAGCCCCGATGCCAAGCCTGTGCCCGCCCTCGCTGCCACCACTCCCGCAGCCGTGGACAGCTCTGCCGCCAATCGTCTGGCGGAAGAAAAGCGCTTGGCCGGAGAAAAAGCCAAAGCCGAAGCCAAAACGCGCGAACAAGCCCGCCTCAAAGCCGAAGCGGAAGCCAAAGTCCGCCGGGAAGCCGAAGAAAAAGCCAAAGCCGAAGCCTTGGTCCGTGAACAAGCCCGCCTGAAAGCCGAAGCCGAAGCCAAACGTCTGGCCGAGGAGAAACGCTTGGCCGATGCCAAACGTCTGACTGAGGAAAAAGCCCGCGAGGCAGCCCGGCTCAAAGCCGAGGCTGAAACCAAGCGCCTGGCCGAAGCACGGCGTCTGGCCGAAGAAAAAGCCAAGGCTGAAGCCAAAGCGCGCGAGGAAGCCCGGCTCAAAGCGGAGGCCGAAGAGAAAGCCCGGCTTCTCGCGGAAGAACAGGCCAAGACCGAAGCCAAGGCGCGCGAAGAAGCCCGGCTCAAAGTTGAAGCCGAAGCCAAACGCATGGCCGAGGAAAAGCGCCTGGCCGAAGAGAAACGTCTGGCGGAGGAAAAAGCCCGCGAGGAAGCCCGGCTCAAAGCCGAAACCGAAGCGAAACGCCTGGCCGAAGAACGGCGTCTGGCCGAAGAAAAAGCCAAGGCCGAAGCCCTGGCCCGTGAACAGGCCCAGCTCAAAGCCGAAGCGGAGGCCAAAGCGCGCCGCGAAGCCGAGGAGAAAATCAAGGCTGAGGCCGCCGTCCGCGAGGCTGCCCGCCTGAAAGCTCTCGCCGACGCCAAACGCTTGGCCGAAGAAAAGCGGGTGGCCGAAGAAAAAGCCAAGGCTGAATCCGAGAAAGAAGAAAAGGCGCGTTTGGAGGCCGAAGCCAAAGCGCGCGAGGCCGCCCGCTTGCAAGCCGAGGCCGAAGCCAAACGGCTGGCCGAGGAAAAGCGTTTGGCGGAGGCAAAAGCCAAGTCCGATGCGGTGGCCCGCGAAAAGGCCCGCCTCCAAGCCGAGGCCGAAGCCAAAGCGCGTCAAGCGGCCGAAGAAAAGGCCAAGGCCGAAGCCAAAGCGCGCGAGGCCGCCCGCTTGCAAGCCGAGGCCGAAGCCAA
>CAYIIH010000160.1:6119-17819 GCA_964363225.1 uncultured Verrucomicrobiota bacterium
CCGAAGCCAAAGCGCGCGAGGCCGCCCGCTTGCAAGCCGAGGCCGAAGCCAAACGCCTGGCCGAGGAAAAGCGCTTGGCGGAAGAGAAACGCCTCGCCGATGCCAAGGCGCGCGAGGAGGTCCGCTTGAAGGCTGAGGCCGAAGGCAAACGCCTGGCTGAAGAGCGCCGCATGGCTGAGGAAAAAGCCAAAGCCGAAGCCCTGGCCCGCGAACAAGCGCGGTTGAAAGCCGAGGCCGAAGCCCAAGCGCGGCGCGAAGCCGAAGCCAAAGCCCGCGCCGAAGCGGAGGCCCGTGAAGCTGCCCGTCTCAAGGCTGAAGCCGACGCCAAGAGCTTGACCGAAGAAAGACGAGTGGCCGAGGAAAAGGCGAGAGCCGAAGCGGAGGCTCGCGAAGCGGCCCGCGTCAAAGCTGAAGCCGAAGCCAGGCAATTGGCGGAAGAAAAGCGGCTGGCTGAAGAAAAAGCCAAAGTGGAAGCGCAAGCCCGGCGTCTGGCCGAAGAAACGGCGAAAGCCGAAGCCGAGGCCAAAGCCAAAGCCGAAGCCGAAGCGAAACGGCTGGCGGAAGAGCAGGCCAAGGCGCAGCAACTGGCCAGCGCGCCAGCGGCCACATCACCTGCGTCGGCACCCCGCGTCTCGGCGGCAGCCGCGTTCGAGATCGCCAAAGACCTGAAGTCGAAAGTGACCAATGTCGATGTGGTCAACCGCAGCCTGGACCGGAGCCAGATGACCATCGGCGTCGAGTATGAATACAAGGATAATGTCGGGGCGAAACCGATGTTGGGGGTGGACGTGACCCGGCTGGCCGAGCCGGACGCGAGCAAGTATTTCCTGAGTCCGCCGGCGGAGATTCCAAAGTCACGCCGCAATTTCATGCTCTTTCCGATCAAGTTCCAACCGCCGGCTGCCGTTGCGGCGCAGACGCCGTCCTTTTCGACCGATCAAGTGCTGGTTTACCTGCTGGAGGCGACCAGTACCAAGCGGTTTAATCTTTTCCCGGCCACGATGTTGTTGATGTGGCGTCCCCCGGGCATCAGCCAGCCGGTCGCCGCCCAACCGGCAACTGCGGGCAACACGTTGGAGTTGGAGGATTTCAAGCAGAACGATCCTTCCGCAGGCTACGTGACGGTGAAGTACAATCTTCTGACCGGTCAGGGAAGACTCCGGCTCAAGGTCTATGACGCGGCCAATCCGGCCAGCGCCGATTGGTTTACGACCCGTCCGGTCGAAGTCAAAGCGGGTCGCGGCGTTCAATTGATTGACATCAAAGTGGAGGCCGACTCAAAAAGTCCCACCGATCTTTTCAAAGCCGGCACGATCGAGGTCGAGTTGCTTGATTTAGCCGGAAAGGTCCTGGCCAAAGTCAGCAAACAATTGCCGATGACCTGGGCAAAGCCGAAGTAGCATTGCCGCAACGCAGCGCTGTCGATTCCGCGCAGGCCGAGTTCTCACCTGTCCGCTTGCCATGGCGGAAGTTTCCATCAAGAATCAGTCCAGATTTATGAAAACAGCACCCCAACCTGTCGCCTCCCGCAAAACGAGCCCGGCCAAAACGCCGCTGGTTCGAGCCCACTCCTCAATCGTCGTCGATGGCGCTGACCGCGCCCCCAGCCGTGCCATGCTGCACGCGGTCGGATTTACCACCGATGATTTTAAGAAGCCGCAGATTGGCGTCGCGTCCACCTGGAGCATGGTCACCCCGTGCAACATGCACATCGACAAGCTGGCCGTGGAAGCCGCCCAAGGGGCGAATGAGGCGGGCGGCAAAGCCGTCATTTTCAACACGATCACGATTTCGGACGGCATTTCCATGGGCACCGAAGGGATGAAATATTCTCTCGTTTCCAGGGAAGTCATTGCCGATTCCATTGAAACGGTCGTCGGCTGCGAAGGTTTTGACGGGTTCGTTGCCATTGGCGGGTGCGACAAGAACATGCCGGGCTGCATCATGGCCATGGCGCGGCTCAATCGGCCGGCCGTTTTCGTTTACGGCGGCACGATTCTGCCGGGGTGCTTTCAAAAGCGGAATGTCGATATTGTCTCGGTATTCGAAGCAGTGGGCGCGCATGCCAAAGGCGAATTGAGCAACCCGGACCTGGCGGCCATCGAAGCTTGCTCCATTCCCGGCCCCGGCTCGTGCGGCGGCATGTACACGGCCAACACCATGGCCAGCGCCATCGAAGCCCTGGGCATGAGCCTGCCCAACAGCTCCGCCCAGAATGCGATTTCCAAGGAAAAGATCGAGGATTGCCATCGCGCCGGCGCCGCGGTCCTCAAGTTGCTCGAACTGGGCATTCGCCCGCGAGATATCATGACGCGCCAAGCTTTTGAGAATGCCATGACGGTGGTGATCGCTTTGAGCGGTTCCACCAACGCTGTTTTGCATTTGCTGGCTATGGCTCACGCGGTGGGAGTGAAGCTTTCGATTGATGACTTTACCCGGGTTGGAAAGCACGTCCCGGTGCTGGCCGATCTGAAACCAAGCGGACGCTACGTCATGGCCGAATTGGTGGCCATCGGCGGTTTGGTTCCGCTAATGAAAATCCTCCTGGACGCCGGTTTGCTGCATGGTGATTGCCTGACTGTGACCGGAAAAACCGTGCGCGAAAACTTGGCCAATGCTCCGTCGTATCCGGCGGGCCAGAGTATCGTCCGGCCTTTGGATAACCCGATCAAGAAGGACAGCCACCTGGTGATCCTTTATGGCAATCTGGCTCCCACGGGCGCGGTGGCCAAGATCAGCGGCAAAGAGGGCCTTTATTTCACCGGGAAGGCGCGCGTTTACAATTCCGAGGAAGCGGCCCTGGCCAGGATTCTCGATGGTTCCATCAAGAAGGGCGACGTGATCGTGATTCGGTTTGAAGGTCCCAAGGGCGGCCCTGGCATGCGTGAAATGCTGGCCCCCACCTCCGCGGTCATGGGCCGTGGTTTGGGCAAGGACGTGGCGCTGATTACCGACGGCAGGTTCTCGGGCGGAAGCCACGGTTTTGTCGTGGGCCACATCACGCCGGAGGCCTTTGTGGGCGGTCCACTGGCCATCGTCAAGAACGGGGACCCGATTACCATTGATGCGGAAAAGAGAACGCTGAGTCTGGACCTTTCGGCTCAGGAAATCAAAAGCCGGTTGCGCGCCTGGAAACAGCCCAAGCCGCGTTATACCCGCGGGGTGCTCGCCAAGTACGCCAAACTGGTGAACTCCGCCCATCTGGGCGCCGTGACGGACGCAAATTTGTAGTCATTGCAGCCGTTGGTCAAAGATTTGCCTGCCCAATACTCTGACCGCAGCACTTTTTGCCGCCCCGTCTGGGGAATTCCTCATACGTTTTGACTCAAGGTCAGACACACTGTCCTGCAGCGAGTCATTCACTGGCGGCAAGGCGGGAGGAGTCTGGATTCTTTTTGCCGGGTGAATCATGGCAAGCCTGTTGCTTAGGACGGCGGTTGACAAGTGGACGATGGATTGAACATGAAACCAACATCCGGAAAAAGAGAGTGAATTATGAAGCGCATTTTAATAGTCGATGACAATGAAGTGTTTTGCAGCTTGATCGCGTGCTTATTGGTCAAGCTCGGCTACCAAGTCAAGACCGCAGGAACAGCGGCCGAAGCGAAGGCGGTCATGAGAGAAACCTCGGTGGACCTGGTCTTACTTGATCATATTCTTCCGGATCTTGATGGACTGGATTTATTGGCAATTCTTAGGATAGATTACCCCGATCTGCCCATCATCATGATGACAGGTCAGGACTTGGACGAAGGTCTTATGCAGAGCCTGGTCGCAGGCCGAGCGCTTGCCTACATCAGTAAAGTGGCGGTTTACAGCAGGTTATTGCCTTCAGTGGAGCAGGCCTTGAGCGTGCGCCAGACGGCTCCTTGCGCCTACGCTTAAAGCGCGTTTTCGAGGCGCTGGCAGAGGGTTTTCAAGATTTGGATGCGGGCAAACTTCTTGTCGTTGCCGGCGACGATGGTCCAGGGCGCAGACGCGGTGCTGGTGCGGGCCACCATGTCATTGATGGCGGCTTTGTACTCGTCCCACTTCTTCCGGTTTCGCCAATCTTCCTCCGTGATTTTGTATTGTTTGTAGGCAACTTCCTGGCGCTCTTTGAACCGGCGCAATTGCTCGTCCTTGCCGATGTGAATCCAAAACTTGGTCAGAACGACGCCATTGCTGACGAGTTGTTCCTCGAATTCATTGATCTCCAGGTAGGCGCGCATCCATTCCGCCTCAGTCGCGAATCCTTCCACGCGCTCAACCAAGACCCGTCCGTACCAGGAACGATCATAAATGGAGATCAGGCCGGCTCGGGGCAAATGGCGCCAGAACCGCCAGAGATAATGCCGGGCGCGCTCTTCGTCGGTCGGAGCCGCGAAGGAAACGATCCGGTAAAGACGCGGATCCACTGCCTGGGTGACCCGCCGGATGCTGCTGCCTTTGCCGGCAGCGTCCCAGCCTTCAAAAACCCCAACGCCGGAGCGGTTTTTCTTGTTGGCTTCCCAGGTCAAGCGATTGAGGCGGCCCTGATACTTCTGCAACTGCGTTTTGTACTCGTCATCTGTCAAACGCTGGGTGAGATCGACATGATCGAGGATGGTGACGGAATCTTTGGCAGGGGAAACCACCGGCGCGGCGGCAATAGGGCGCGGCGGCGGCTTGACCGCGACGTTGCTCAATCTTTGTTGCAGTGATTCCAGGAGAATCCGTCCGACAGTCAGGTCGCGGTAGCGGCTGTCGCTCGATTCGATCACGTGCCACGGCGCGTAACCGGCGTCGGTGTGGCGGATGGCCCGCTCGGAGGTCGCGACAAACTTGTCGTAAAGCTTGTAATGCTTCCAGTCGGCAGGCAAAACCCGCCAGTGGGTTTTCGGGTCTGACTCCAGGCTTCTGAGGCGTTTGCGCTGGGCTTTCTTGGAAAGATGAAACCAGAACTTGATGATGAGCGCGCCGTCGTCCACGAGCATTTTCTCAAAAAAGGCGATCCGGTCCAGGGCGCTGTCGAGGGCGCTGCTCTTGATGTCGCCATAAACCCGCTCGATGATGGGATCGGTGTACCAGGACCCAAACAGAATGCCGATGCGGCCCCGGGCGGGCAGGGTGCGCCAGAACCGCCAATAGGGCGGCCGCTCCCGCTCTTCATCCGACATGCGCCAGAAGGCGTGGGTATCCACCCCGCGCGGGTCGAGCCATTCATTCAGGCGATGGACCACTTCGCCTTTGCCGGCGCCATCGGCCCCGGAAATGACAATGATGACCGGGATTTTGGTGGAGTGGAGGGCAAAATGGGCGTTGAGCAGGTTCGCCCGCAGCTTCGGCATCTGAGCCTGGAACTCTTTTTTAGGGACTTTTCGTCCCAATTCAGCAGCTTCAAACATAGCTTTCCTTCCTTTGGGGTTGCGGTATAATGTGTGCCGGCATTCTGAATAAAACTTTTATTTGTGTCGGCTCCGTGCTTTAAACGGGTCGCCTGAACTGCCAGATTTATGTGATCATGACGCGTTTCAAAGATGATTGGAAGCACCAAATTGATCTCATCATCGAACAGACAGCGCGCCGATGAATGCCAAAACAAACCTATGAACATCTCACTGATTGGACCCTCTGGCTCCGGCAAAGGATCTCATACTGCCAAACTGGTTAAAGAATTCAACTTGGTCCACGTGGCCACGGGCGACCTGTTCCGCGAGAACCTGGAAAAGCGGACGGCCTTGGGCATTCTGGCCAGGAAATACATGAGCGAAGGGGAACTGGTCCCGGACGAAGTCGTCGAGGCCATGATCGAAGAACGACTCTGGAAAATCTCCCCGGAGCAGGGCGTGCTGTTCGACGGATTCCCGCGCACGAGCTACCAAGCCAAATCCCTCGACCAAATGTTTCAGGAAATGGACCGGGCGCTGGATGACGTTATTTATCTCAAGGTTTCGGATGAGGCCATTGTGCAGCGGCTGTCAGGCCGCCTGATTTGCCGCGAATGCCTGGAGCCATTTCACAAAACAGCCAACCCCTTCAAGACCTGCCCCCATCAGAAATGCGAAGGCCAGCACTTGTACCAACGTCCCGATGATACGCCGGAGATGGGCCGCGCCCGCTTGAAGGTCTTTCACCGCTCCACCGGCCCGGTCATTGATTACTATCAGGAGCGCGGCCGGCTCATCATTCTGGAGGGCGAAGGCGACTTTGCGCAAGTACACGCGGCCCTGATTGCAGCCGTCGAAGCCATCCAGCGGAAAGAAGCCCGCCCCGCCACCCGCGAGGAAGTTGCTCAACTCCAGGCGTTGCGAGGGATTGCGGTGGCCATCGAGCCGGGCGAGGCGGTTTTGCCCAGTCTCGACATTGTCTTGCTGGGCGCTCCCGGCTCCGGCAAAGGCACGCAAGCCGAGCAATTGGCCCGGCAGCTCCAACTTCAGCATATTGCCACCGGCGATCTGTTCCGGGAGAATTTGAAGAATAAAACCGACTTGGGAAATCTGGCCAAGGCCTACATGGACCGCGGCGAATTGGTGCCGGACGGCGTCACCGAATCGATGGTGCAGGAGCGGCTCGCGCGGCCGGACGCGCGCGGAGGTTTTATCCTCGATGGATTCCCTCGCACCTTGTCTCAGGCGGAAGCATTGAGCGAAATGCTCACCGACATGCGCCGCCGGCTGGCGGGTGTCCTCTACATCAATGTCGCTGACGCCGCCATCGTCAATCGTTTGTCCGGACGCCTGATTTGCCGCAATTGCCAAACGCCCTACCATCTGCAATTCAAACCGCCGAAACAGAGCGGCCATTGTGACTTGTGCGGCGGCGAACTGTATCAGCGGGATGATGACAACCCGGCGACGGTCAAAGCCCGGCTCAAAACCTTTCACGGGCAAACCGAGCCGTTGATCCATTATTACCGGGAAGCCGGAACCCTCGTCGAGATCGCCGGTGAAGGCAAGGTCTCGGATGTCACGGATCGGACTATTGCGGCGGCCCGAGGATTGCAGGTATCGGCGCCGTTCGTCGCCAGCAACATTTAACTTCTCGAACTCATGATTCGCCATTTGAACATTCCAACCATTTTGACGAGCCTTTTGCTGCTGGCGGCCACAACGATGCCGGCTGACGAAGACCGCCGCGAAAAAGTCCTCAAGGACCGGACTGAAGTCCAGGCGGACGGGCATTGGATTTACAACGACCTGCCCAAGGGCTTCGCCCAGGCCAGCCAGACCGGCCAGCCGCTCCTGGTCGTTTTTCGCTGCATTCCGTGAATAGACTGCAAAATGTTTGACGAGCAGGTTGTTCGTCGCGATCCCCAAGTTGCGGACCTGATGGATCAGTTCGTGTGTGTCCGCCTCGTCCAGGCCAATGCCATGGACCTGTCCCTGTTCCAGTTCGATTACGACCTGACCTTTGCCGTGTTCTTCTTGAACGCGGACAAAACGGTCTATGGCCGGTTTAGCTCGCGCTCCGATCGGAAAGATGCCACCAAGGAAATCACCCTGGAAGGTTTCCGCAAAGCGCTGGCGGCCGCCTTGGACTTGCACAAAGGTTATCCAGCCAACAAGGCTTCTCTGGCCGGCAAGCAACCGTTGCCCCCGCGCTTTAAATCGCCGGAAGAATACCCTTCCTTGCGCGGCAAGTACCAGGCGACCCTTGATTACGAAGGCAAAGTCGTGCAGAGTTGCATGCATTGCCATCAGGTGCGCGATGCAGAGCGGCTCTTTTTCCGCGCCGACCGCAAGCCGATCCCGGATGAAGTGCTCTACCCGTGGCCCATGCCCAACGTGGCCGGTCTCTCGCTTGATCCCAAGGAAAAGGCCAAAGTCCGAAGCGTGGCGCCCGGTTCCGCCGCCGCGAAAGACGGGTTCCGTGCCGGTGATGAACTGCTCACCCTCGAAGGGCAGCCGCTGCTTTCCATCGCGGACGTGCAATGGGTCCTCCACCATGCCCTCCAGCCGGCCAGGCTCAAGGCCGAGGTCCTCCGTGGAAATAACAAGAGGGCGTTGACTCTCAACCTGTCCAAAGATTGGCGGCGCCAGAGCGATATTTCCTGGCGGGTCACCACCTGGGATCTGCGCCGCATGGCCACGGGCGGGCTGGTGTTGAGAGAGGCGACGGCGGAGGAACGACGCCAGGCGAACCTCCCGGATTCGGCCCTGGCCTTGCGCGTCGAGCACGTCGGTGAATATGGCGACCACGCCGCCGCCAAACGCGCCGGATTCAAAAAGGACGATCTCGTTGTCAGCGTGGATGACCAGGCCGGGCGGCTGACGGAAAGCGAGTTGTTGGGCTACCTCCTCCAAAACAAAATGCCCGGTGCCCGCGTGCCTGTGGCTGTACTGCGTGCCGGCGAGCGGGTGAATTTGGAATTGCCGATGCAATAAGTGAGGCCGGAGGCGCTTAACTGGGGAGGGACAAGTTTCACCTTGTCCCTGATTCTCAGGTGGAGGTCCCAAATCAACCGGTGGTGAATTCCGATTGGTGCAATGTTTCACTCAAGCTGTTTTCTGTGTCAGATTCGATTGATGGGCGTCACTGCCTCTGAACTGGGACGAGGTGGGACTCGTCCCTCCCTGTCCCTGAATGTGCAGATTAACCGAAAAAAATGACCGCCAACCAGAACTCCCTGCGCCGGCGCTGCTCTTGGGCGGCCACCGAATTGATGATCCGCTACCACGACGAGGAATGGGGCGTGCCGCTCCATGACGACCGCGCGCTCTTCGAGTTCCTGGTCCTCGATGGAGCGCAAGCCGGACTGAGCTGGAGCACCATCCTGAAGAAACGCGACCGTTACCGAGTGGTCTTCGACCATTTCGACGCCGCGAAGATCGCGCGCTACGATCAGCGCAAGGTGGACCAACTCCTGAGCGACCCCGGCATTGTTCGAAATCGGCTGAAGATCGCCGCCGCCATTCAAAATGCCAAAGCCTTCCTGGCGCTGCAAAAGGAATTCGGGACTTTTGACGCTTACCTTTGGCGATTTGTCGGCGGCCAGCCCAAGAAGAACTCCTATCGGTCTTGGAAAGAAATCCCGGCGCGCACCGCCGAGTCCGATGCCCTGAGCAGCGATTTGCAGAAGCGCGGCTTTAAGTTTGTCGGCTCGATCATTTGTTATGCGTTCATGCAGGCGGCCGGCCTGGTCAACGACCACACGGTTGATTGCTTTCGACACGCCGAGGTTTGACCTGCGCCCGTGCGTGCGGCGTGGTTTCCAAGCCAGTCATTGCCTCGACAATGGCCGGCGCTTTTCGGCGACCGTCCAGAAAATGCAGGAGGCTCAATACCGGGTGCCGCCACAGCATGCGCGGACCCGCGTAGCGCATCCTTGCTTTGACCTGTTCGCGTCGCCTGGGCTGGTAACAGTGGACCGGACAATTGGCGCAAGTCGGCTTCAGCTCGCCAAACCGGCAGCGTTCCAAACGCGCCGTGGCGTAATCCAAAAGTCCCTGGCACTCCGGACAAAGACTTTCCACCGCGCCGTGCTGATTCCGGCAAAAGCAATGCAGCATCGCCTCAAAGGTCTTTCTCTCCCGGATCAGCCGTTTGCTCCCCGATTTGACCGAGGCAAAGTCCGGCCGTCCGATCTGCGCCGTTTGCGCCGCAGCCTCAAGGGCACCGGTTCTTGCAACTGCTTTCATGCCGCTATTCTCTCCCAGAAGCTGAGGCGCTGTTTTGATTTTAATCAAACAATTCAGTCCTTGGGCCGCAAATGCACGATGGTTGCTCCCCAGCTCCCGAAGTGCTCGTTGGCCAGCGCATAGGAAACGACCTCGCGACGCTGAGCGAGGATGGCATGGACCGTCTGCCGCAAACTGCCGATCCCTTTGCCATGAATGATCCGCACCCGCAGTATTCCTTTCTCCCGGCACGCCGCCAGGTAATCCAAGACGACTTCTTTGACGTCCTTCGGCCGGAACGTGTGCAAATCGAGCACACCATCGATGGGCAGTTCGATGGGCTTTTCCTGGTTCGGCTCAAAGCCTTCCGCGCACATGGCACAGATTAGGATTGGATTAGTCTTACTTCGCAACCGGAACGCCATGCGTTCGGCTAAAGGGCGAGCCACAAACGCCGTTAGAATCATGGGCGCGATGCGCGCACCAAAAGGCCGTGAGGTTCTTCTCAGCCTTTTAAACCTTTGAAGTCGGCCTCGAGTTTCTCGCTGGTTTTCATCATTTCCTCCCAAGTCACCTCGGCCCGTTTGTAAGAGGCCGTGCGACCAAGAATCGTTGTCAGATTGCTCCGCACGCTTGCAGCCACGGTGGGGTTGGTGAAGTCGCCTTTCGTGATGCTGTGGTGGAACGTGGCGATGTTCCGCACGGCGCCGTCGGTGAAAAGGTTGGTCATGGTTCCGCCGTTGTAGGCATCGTCCTGGCCACGAACCGTCACCGTGCCAAAGTAATGGGTGTCCGCCGTCCCGGTTGTGCCATACATGCGGCATTGAATGTCGTCGTAGCCGTGCCCCATTTGCTTGGAGCAAAAGCTGAGGATGACATCGTTGGGATAGTAGAAAATGACGGCGAAATGGTCCCAGCAAGTGCCGGCAAAGCCGCGCGCTTGCCCGCCGATGCCGTAGGCGCGCAATGGTTCCGCGTTCAGCATCCAGGAAGCGACGTCGAGCGCGTGAATGTTCTGCTCGGTAATGACATCGCCCGACAAGACGCGGTCAATGCCCCAGGCGCGCAGCCTGGCCTCGGGATCGTTGGGCTTGCCGCGCAGAAAGGCGTCCATGTGTCCCCAGGTCGGGCCGCACTGATAGGTGGCTTCGCCGCAGACCAAGCGGCCAATATCACCCTGGTGAACGCGCCGCACCGCCTCCTGGTAGGAGGGATGAGCGCGCGTTTGGAAATCGGCCAGGAAACAGAGATTCTTGGCGGTGGCCTTCTTGCCGCTGTCGGCTATGGTCAGGCAGCCGGGCACATCCACCGCAATCGGCTTGGAGACATAGACGTGTTTTCCGGCTTCCACGCCGGCGGCGGCCTGTTCCGGGTGAAAATAGGGCGGGCTTTCGATGACAATCGCGTCGAGTTTTTGTTCGAGCAGCTTGCGGTAGCCGGACAAACCGGTGAACCGCCGGTCAGCCGGGATGTGGAACTTCTCGCCGGCGGCATCCACCTTGTCCTGGAAATAATCTGCGGCCGCCACGAAATTGTAGCCGCCATGTTTTTGGAACAGGTCCGCGATCCATTGCCCGCGGCCGCCGCAGCCGATCAGCCCCAGGTCGATCTTGGAATTGGCCTCGGCGCCGCCGATTAATTGAGGTTTGAGCACAGCCAGCGAAACCGCCGTGGCTCCTGCACCGGCAATGAACCGGCGCCGCGTGAGCGGGTCCTGATTCTGACCGGCCACTGATTCTATTTCATTGTTCGACATATTCGCTTCCTCCATCTCATAACTTGGTTGGGCAACATTAACCGCCGTCGCGGCGGGATGATTCGTCCGACCTGGGCGCAAACACCGGGCCATTACGACGGCAATTGCCTGATCCATTAAAGCCCTGAATCCTTGCTCGGATCAAACGGAATCGTGGAGATTCCGAAGCCCGACTGAATAGCCGGCACCGTCCAGCGGTCAGTTCTGGAAAACCTTTTGCGAGCAAAGGTAGCGGTAGGCTGCGCTTGATGATCGTCATCTCGCCATTCCTGCAGCTTTTGGCGACGCTTTTTGGATCCTATTTGGAGTTGCTTAGGTGGTCAAAGCGCGGGCCAAATCAAAGCTCATGACAGCCAGGCAGCTTGT
>CAYIIH010000161.1:0-17762 GCA_964363225.1 uncultured Verrucomicrobiota bacterium
GGGCACTTCGGCAAGCGCCGCACCGATGGCGCCGGCTCCACCCAGCAGGGCCGGGTTGAGCCCGAGAGATGGAGCGGCCGCGCCACATACGGCCGCGAACCCCGGCACCGGGATGATCAGCGCGCCGGACCCGATGAGGTTCAGGAGGAACGCGCTGGCGTACCCCTGGTCTTTGAACTCCAGGCGGCCGGTGATCCAGAAGAACAGCCCTGCGCCGACCGCCCCCAGGACGATCGCGTAGCTGCCGACGCGGACCACCGCCGGGTGAGCGATCAGGAACCGGACCAGGACGTCGGGGCGCCTCGGACGCGTCGCCACGGGCGCCGGGCCGGAGACTCACGCTCACGAGTTCGGCCATCACCTGGAGGCGGATGCCTTCCTGGATTTCGCCGGACTCGCTCGCGTTCTCAATCAGCAGCGGGCTGCCGAGGTTCGAGGTCATGATGATGATCGTATTGCGGAAATCCACCGTGCGGCCCTGGCAGTCGGTGAGGCGGCCGTCGTCGAGGATTTGCAGGAAGACGTTGAAGACGTCGTGGTGCGCCTTCTCGATCTCGTCGAAGAGCACCACGCAATAGGGCCGGCGGCGAACCGCTTCGGTGAGCTGGCCGCCTTCCTCGTAGCCCACGTAGCCGGGCGGCGCGCCGATGAGCCGGGCCACGGCGTGTTTCTCCATGTATTCGCTCATGTCGAGGCGCAGGAGGTTTTCTTCGCTGTCGAAGAGCGATTCGGCGAGCGCGCGGGCGAGTTCGGTTTTGCCGACGCCCGTGGGACCGAGAAAAATGAACGAGCCGATGGGACGCTTGGGGTCTTTGAGGCCGGAACGGGCGCGGATCACGGCGTCGGCGACAACCTGCACGGCTTCCTCCTGGCCGATGACGCGCTGGTGGAGAATCTGGCCGAGGCGCAGGAGTTTATCCTTCTCGCCTTCGAGCATTTTGGAGACGGGAATGCCGGTCCAGGAAGCCACAATCTGGGCGATGTCTTCCTCGGTCACTTCTTCATTGAGCAGGCGTTTTCCCTGGGGCCGTTCCTGCAGAATCTTCTGGGCGGCAAGCCAGTTTTCTCTGCAGTTCGGGCATCTGGCCATATTGAATTTGGGCGGCCAGGTTAAGGTCGCCGGCGCGTTGGGCTTTTTCCTGTTCGAGCTTGGCTTGCTCCAACTGGCTGTTGATGACGCTGACGGCATTGATGGCGGCCTTTTCATACTGCCATTGAGCTTTGAGCTGGGCAGATTGTTCTTTGAGATTGGCGAGTTCCTTTTCCAGCTTTTTCAACCGCTCTTGGGAAGCTTCGTCTTGCTCCTTTTTCAATGCGGTTTGCTCGATTTCAAGCTGCAGGATGCGCCGCTCCAACTGGTCAATCTCCGTCGGCATGGAATCCAGTTCCATGCGCAGCCGGGAGGCGGCTTCATCCATGAGATCAACCGCTTTGTCGGGCAAAAAGCGATCGCTGATGTAGCGATGGGACAAGGTGGCGGCGGCGACCAAAGCCGTGTCTTGAATGCGGATGCCATGATGCACTTCGTAACGTTCCTTCAAGCCGCGCAAAATGGCGATGGTGGCCTCGACCGTCGGTTCGGCCACATAAACCGGCTGAAAGCGGCGTTCCAAGGCGGGGTCTTTTTCGATGTGCTTCCGGTATTCATCCAGCGTCGTCGCGCCGATGCACCGGAGTTCGCCACGGGCCAACTGCGGCTTGAGCATGTTGGCGGCATCGGCGGCCCCTTCCGCTTTGCCGGCGCCGACCAGGGTGTGCAATTCGTCGATGAAGAGGATGACGCGGCCTTCGCCGGCGGTGATTTCCTTGAGAAATGCTTTCAAACGGTCTTCGAATTCGCCGCGGTACTTGGCTCCGGCGATCATCGCCCCCAGGTCCATGGCTACTAACCGCTTGTTTTTTAACGACTCCGGAACGTCGCCGCTGACAATGCGGCGGGCCAGGCCTTCGACAATGGCCGTTTTGCCGACGCCCGGCTCGCCGATGAGCACCGGATTGTTCTTGGTGCGGCGGGTCAGGACTTGCATGACGCGGCGGATTTCATTGTCCCGGCCGATGACGGGATCGATTTTGCCGGAACGAGCCAGCGCGGTGAGATCACGCCCGTATTTCTCCAGGGCCTGGAATTTATCTTCCGGATTCGGATCGCTGACACGCTGGTGGCCGCGCAATTCGGCCAAGGCTTTAAGGACGGCATCCCGCTTGAGGCCGTGAGCTTGCAGCAGTTTCTTGAGAGCGGGGCTGCCTTCGGCCAGGAGTCCCAGGAAGAGATGCTCGGTGCTGACGTATTCATCCTTCAGCTTGCCAGCTTCGGCCTCGGCGGCATCCAGGGACTTTTTGAGGGCGGAGCTCAAGAAGGCATCGCTCGAACTGGTGCCGTGGACTTTGAGGTGGCGCGAGATCTCGCTCTGCAAATCCGCCGAGAGCTGGGGGAGGCGAACGCCTAATTTCTGCAACAGAGGCGGGATCAGACTGTCCGCTTGCTGGATAAGAGCGAGCAACAAGTGTTCGCCGTCCAATTCCTGGTGTGACTGCTCACGGGCAATGCCTTGAGCTGCGTGCAAAGCTTCCTGGCTTTTGGTCGTGAACTTTTCCAGATGCATAAACTTCCATTCGTCTAATGATCGCCTGCGCTGGTCCTCAAGATAACGACATTTTTTCCGGTGACAACCTCCGGAGCGGCGATCATCCAAGTGATGCGTACGCTCGCCACCGTAACTGGAAAGTGAACTCCATGGACACCGTTCGCCACCCGCAATCGAACTCGCGCACGCGGACGTGTGTCTCTCCCGGCTCAGGCCTCCCGCTCCCGCGGATCATGAATGGAACCCGCACATCGCTGCCTCTGCAAAACTTCGATGCATATGCATCGAAGTTTTGCAGAGACTCCGGCTGACCGGAATCAAGACACTTCATCGAGAACGTCGATGGCAGGGCAGGGCTGACTATTTCTTCGGCTCTTTCTTCTCAGAGGCAGCGGGGGTGGCGCCGGTTTTTTCCTGGGCCTCGCCGGACTTAAGAGCGCCCGGCGGCGCTGTCGCGTTGATTTGCGTCAGGATTTCCTCGGTTAAATCGTTTTCCCCGTTGGTGTAAATGACGATGGGGGTTTGATTGATGCTTTCGGCGGCGGTGTCCAGCACCAAGGCAAAATTGCTGGACTTGGCCTTGGCATTGATCACTTCCCGGATTTCCCCCAGGATTTTGTCGCGCATTCTCCTCTTTTGCTCGTCGAGTGTGTTTTGCGTCGTCCGCCGGAAGGCGGTCACATCCTTCTCGATCTGCTGAATTTCCAGCAATTTGCTTTCGGCCGATTTCTTTCTTTTATCACGTTCCTCGACGGAAACCGCCTGGTCGTTGGCGCTGTCGATCAGCTTCTTGTATTCCTCGTTGGCCTTTTGGTAATCGTCAATCATCCCTTTAAGCAGTTTTTCCGAGTCGGTAGCGCGGTCTTTCAATTGGGTATCGGCCTGCTTGGTTTTGTAGTAGTTGTCGAAGATTTTTTTCAGGTCGAGCACGGCGATTTTGGGCTGGGCCTGGAGCGAGAGGCTGAACAGCAGCAGGACCAATCCCGCCAGGGCGGTCTTGGGAAGAAAGGCGCCAAATTCGAGGTAATTTTTCATGAGTTAAGGTTTAGGATAGTGGCCGATTAATAGTCGCGGTTGAATCCAACGCTGAATTGGAAGCGGCCGCTGCCACTAACGGTCGGGTCATGGCTGATGGGAATGCCGTAATCAAGGCGCAGGGGGCCGAGCCTTGGGATGTTAAGCCGCAAGCCCACGCCCCAGTTATCACTGTAGAAATTCTGGTCCGGTTTGAGGCTGAAACTGTATGCATCTTCATAGACATTACCGATGTCATAGAACAAGGCAAAGCGCAAACGTTCAATAATCGGCACACTATATTCCAAGTAACCATAGTAAAAGGTCTTGCCGCCGATCGGTTCGCCCTTTTCGTGGGGTCCCACCTTGCGGTAGCGATAGCCGCGCAAGGAGTTGATGCCGCCCAGGAAGTAGCGGTCGAACAGCGGCACATTGGAGGCACTGTCATAGCTTTCGACCACGCCGGCGCGACCGCCCGTTTCCAAGACATGACCTTCCAGGAAACCGGGAAAGTACCACGAGGACCTCAGCTCGAATTTATAAAAATCCGCATCGGCGCCCAGAGGTCCGCCGGCCACTTCGGTCATTAATTCGGTGCGCTGGCCGCGATTGGGCAGTTGCGCGCTGTTGCGAGTATCAAAGGCCAGCGAAGTTCCGACCTTGGAGACCAACCGGTTGCGCGGTTCATCCTTGATCGTTTGCGGAGCGTTGGCTTGATCGACATTGTCGATGCCGATATTCTCAAGCGTATAGCTGACTCCCCCGATAAGGAACTCGCTGCCCAAAGCCTTGGTGAGGCTTAAGCGCGCACCGGTTTGTCGAATGTCATACAAGTCGCTTAAGAAATTCAATTCGCTGTGGAACAAATCGACGCCCAAAGCGAGCTTTCGGTTCAGGAACCACGGTTCGACAAAAGATAGTTGATAATCCTTGCGCCGGAGGCCAATGGTTGTTCCGATGCGAAGTTTCTGGCCGCCGCCTCGGAAAAAGGGGGGATGGAACAAGTCGAAATTGCCTTCACGATAGCCGACAAACCCAAACAAGCTGTCGATGGAACTGAAGCCCGCGCCCAGCTCCATGTGGCCCGTGGTGCCTTCTTCGACATCAATGACCAGGTTTTTTCGATTCGGCACATCCGTCGGGTCCGTTTCCGTCTCGACTTTGTCGAAGTAATTCATCTGTTCAAGGCGCCCCTTGCTGAGCTTGACCCTGACCATGTCGAAAACTTCGCCGGGAGCGACGGCCAACTCGCGGCGGATTACTTTGTCTTTCGTCTTGGTGTTTCCTTTGATTTCGATCTTCTCGATGAACGATTTGCCTTTGGATTCGTCCTGAATTTCATACACCAAATCCATGGTTCCTTTTTCGGTGTTGGGGTTCTTAATCGGCTTCACCCAGGTGTCGATGTAGCCCTTGGCTCCATAAAAATCGCGGATGGCTTCCAGGTCCTGGTCCAGGCCTTTGGGAGTGAACGTTTTGCCCACGGTCATTTCCGGCTTCTTCAATTTGCCCTCCAGCACAAAGCCCTTCAGGATATCTTCCGTGGAGAAAAGCTTGTTGCCTTTGATTTCTACTGCCCCCACTTTGTATTGAGTCCCCTCCTCCACCATGAACCGGACGGCCATGCGCTTGGGGTTGATCTGGTCGAACTGGATGTCTTTGATTTCGAAATCGATGTACCCTTCGTTCCGGAAAAAACCGGCCAGCTTTTCCTGGTCCTCCGCAAACTGATCGTCCTTCAAAACGCCGCTGCCGGTGATCCAGGAAAACATCCAGTGGCGCCGTGTTTTGATGGCTTTGCGCAGCTTCTTCTGCGAAAAGGCCTTGGCCCCGACAAAATCGACCCGGTCGATCTTGATTTTCGGCGCTTCCGCGATTTCAAAAGTGACTTTTCCGCGCCCGGCCGCTTCCTCGATGTTGAGCACGTATTTCACCTGGGTTTTCTGCAAACCCGCTTTCTGGTACATCTTCTGGATTTCCTGCGTATCGCTGAAGAGCTTGCGCTCGTCCAGAGGCTCGCCTGTCTTGGATGTGATCTTCTTCAGCAATTTGGCGCGGCTGTACTTTTTGTTGCCGACAAAGGAGATCTCGGAAAGAACCGGCTTGCCTTGGACCACGTAAACCAGATTCATGCCTTCCTCGACGGGTTCGGTAGCTACACGAATGTTATAGAAATAGCCGGTGGAATAGAGCGTGCGCACGTCATCGTCCACGCCGGTCCGGGTATAGACATCGCCGACTTTGACGCGGATATTGGCTTTGATCAGGGCGTCGCCGGCGGCCGGGGGGCCGACGTGGCGAATCTCGATTTTTTTTATCGGCAGTCCAGTTTGCGCGCAGAGCGCCGGCAACCAGATCAGGAACAGGGTCCAGAGGGACCAGGGCGAGCGAAGCAACAATTTCATCGATTAACTTTCCACAGGCAAATCATCGGCGCTGACTTTGGCGGCGCTTTCAAAGCGCGTGTATTCCTTCAAGAAGGTCAGCTTCACGTCGCCGGTCGGCCCATTGCGCTGCTTGGCAATATACAAATTGATCGGGCCAGCTTCCGCGTCGGTGCCGGCCCCTTCCTCGTCGTCCCCGCTGCCGCCTTTATCGCCTTCCGGCTTGTAGAGCAGGCCCACCAGATCGGCATCCTGCTCGATCGCGCCCGATTCCCGCAGGTCGGACAAGCGCGGCTTGCGATTTTTGTCTTTTTCCAATTCACGGTTTAACTGGCTCAGCACGATGACCGGAACGTTCAATTCTTTGGCTAAGGCTTTGATGCCGTTGGAAATGTCAGCGATTTCCTGTTGCCTGTTTTCGGCTCGCCGCGCAGTAGAATTGAGCAGTTGCAAGTAGTCAACCACAAAGAGCTTGATGCCGTACTGTTGAAACATGCGCCGCGCCTTGGCCCGCAACTGCAAAATGGACAGCGCGGAGCTGTCATCGATAAACAACGGCGCGCTGGCCAGCTTGCCGGCGGCGCCCGTCAGCTTGGGAAAATCGCGCTCGGCCAGAAAGCCCTCGCGAATGTTCCGCAGGTTGACCCGCGACCGGGAGCACAACATGCGCAAGACCAGCGATTCGGCGGTCATTTCCAGGCTGAACACGCCCACCGGCAGCTTCTCATCGATCGCCACGTGCTCGGCGATGTTCATGGCCAGGGACGTCTTCCCCATGCTGGGCCGGGCCGCAATGACGATCATTTCCCCTCCATGAAAGCCGCTCGTCATCTTGTCAAAGTCCGGAAAGCCGGTCGAAATCCCGGTCAGCACTCCCTGCCGTTGGTGGTATTCCTCGATGGTATTGATCGCTTTGTGAACCAATTCCTTGATGGTGCGGGAAGTGGCCTCAACCCTCTCCTCGCTGATCCGCAACACATCGCGCTCCACTTCGTCCAGCAAGGCGTCCACCTCTCCCTCGTGTTCATAGACGCGGCCCACCACGCTCGTGCAGGTCTGGATCATCTTTCGCAAAAGGTACTTCTCCCGCACGATGTCCAGGTAATAATCAAGGTTGGCCGCCGAAGGAACCGCATCCATCAACGCCGCCAGATAAGCAATGCCCCCGACGGCTTCGAGTTGGTTCTTATCCTTGAGCCGTTGCTGGACGGTGATGGGATCAATCGGCTCCTTCTGGTCGTACATTTCCGCCAACAACTCGAAGAGGTGGCGGTGGCGCAGATCATAGAAAAGGTCGCCGCCTCGCTTGAACTTCTCAATGCAGACACCCATGCTTTCGTTGGGCGAAAGCAAAACGCAACCGAGCACCCCTTGCTCCGCCTCGATCGAATGGGGCGGCAGCCGATCAATCGATTGAGGAGAGGGCAACGAGGATTGGCCGTTCTTGCGGCGCGGCTTCTGCAAGTCCACGGGAGCGGAAGTGGCATTCGAGTCAAGCGTGTCGATCATGGCTCAAGGAGAAAACAAATTGGGCCACTACGCAACCGAATGTTGCTCCCATGATTCACCTTCTATTCACAACCATGAGGGAAGCAGTTTTCAGGCGAGCCGTCATGACACTGTGGCGCACTCCATCAGGAGTGCAGATGAATGAACGGCGAAGAAACGCAACGCGGCAAAGCCGTCCCGCAGGAGCGCGGCAAGAATCTTCGCGGCCTGAAAAGATTCAGCACTATTGCAGTGCAAAAAAAAGCAAGCCTGCGGCGGCCTGCCTTTTCGCCATTCAACCGAATGGTTGGCGTCCGAAATTATTTCGGCTTTTCCACTCTTGGCGGGCGAGGTTTTCGGTCACCGCGATCGGGACGATCGGGACGTTCTGAGCGTTCCGGGTGATCGGGACGATCCGAGCGGTCGGGGCGCCCTTTTGGGGCGTCTCCTTTCTCGACTTTGCCTGGCGGCGGCTGTTTGCCCGGAGCGGTTGTCCTGGACGCGGCGGCAGGGGCTTCAGCCGGTTTGGCGGCCGGCGTCGTGCTCTCGACGCGAATCTTGAGAGTGGTCACCACATTGGCATGCAAACGGAGCTCAATCTCGTGTTCACCGAGGGCTTTGATAGGATGCGCCAGATGGATTTTACGTTTGTCCAAGGAAACCTCGAATTGGTGTTTCAGTTCGTCGGCAATGGTGCCGGCGGTGACCGAGCCGAACATTTTGCCGTCGTCGCCGGTTTTGATCGGAATCACCAGGAGCAGTTTGGTAAGGTTTCCCGAAAGCTCCGTCATCGTGGTCAACTCGTGCGCTTCCCGTGCCACCCGGCGCTGGCGCAAGGCTTCAATCCGCCGCTTATTGGCAGCAGTCTGCGGAATGGCCAGGCCTTGCGGATACAGGTAATTGCGCGCGTAACCGGCCGCGACTTTCACTTGATCGGATTCGGCGCCCAGGCCGACGACATTGTGTGTGAGAATGACTTCAGTTTTAGCCATGAGACGAGTTGTGATTTGAAATTGGTAACTGGTAACTGGTGACTGGTGACTGGTAACTGGTGACTGGTGACTGGTGACTGGTAACTGGTAACTGGTAACTGGTGCTTCGTGACTTAACCTAGCTGGGACCGCATGAGCTTCCGGCCAAGGCTGGACGAGTGATGACTCATTTCAAAACGGAACGTCGTCTTCTTCAGGAGGAGCACCCTCCGGCTCGGGTGCAGCCGCCGGGGCAGCCGGAGCTGCCGGAGTCGAGGCTGCTGCCGGGTGATTGCGGGCCGTATCTGGCGGAACTCCTTCCCGATTCTGGCCGGAATCGAGGAATTGGAACGCTTCCAGAACCACGCCCAGTTTGCTCCGCTTTTGACTGGTTTGTTTGTCCTCCCATGTATCCAGGCGCAGCCGGCCTTCGATCAGGATAGGCCGGCCTTTTTTCATGTATTGGCCGAGCGTTTCCGCCTGCTTGCCAAAGGCATCGATATCGACAAAGGTCACTTCTTCTTTTTTTTCGCCAGTCTCAGTCGTCCAGGTGCGGTTGACCGCCAGACCCAGCTTGGCGATGGCAAGGCCCTTGGGTGTATAACGGAGCTCGGGATCGCGGGTTAGATTTCCAATGAGAATAACTTTGTTGTAGTTGGCCATAGGTCCTTTCTCGGAGTCCGGTGGTCATGACCGCTGATCGGCTTTCTTGGGCGCCGGGGCGTTGGTAAACAGAACCCGGAAAATGTCCTCGCTCAAGGCAAACCGGGACCGCAATTGAGCCACGACCGCGGGGTCGCTCTCGAAAATAACGTTGACGTAAAAGCCGCCGCTCACCTTTTTGTTGGCCACGCGCGCAAAGGGCCGCCGGTCCATCTTTTGCACGGTTTCAACCTTGCCGCCGGCGGCGGCGATCTCGGCCGAGATTTTGTCGATGGATTCTTTGACGCCATCTTCTTTGCCCGTGGTGTGCAATATAAACAAGCCTTCGTACTTTTTCACTTAACTTTCCTTTGTCATCGGAGTGTCAATCACTCCGTTAAAATCGTTCATTGCTTTCTTGACGCCCGCGGCCAGCCAACATTCGATCTGGTCAGCCACACGGTTCAAGATTTTGTCCAACAGTTCCGACTGCTCCGGCTTGAACCGGCTCAGGACATAATCTTTTATCTGGCGTGCGCCGCCGGCGGTGCGGCCGATTCCAATCCGCAAACGGGCGTAATGGCGTGTGTCCAATTGCTGTTCAATGGACTCCAGCCCGTGATGGCCGCCGCTGCTGCCGCTGGCGCGCAGCCGAATCTCACCCAGTGGCAAATCCGCATCATCCACCACCACCAGAAGCCGGCTCAAGGACAGCTTAAAATATGCGGACATGGCGCCCACGGTCAACCCACTGGAATTCATATAGGTCTGTGGCTCGCACAGCCAAACTTTGCGGCCGTCCAGCTCCGCCTTGGCCATCCGCGCTTCGAATTTGTCTTCCCAATTCCACTTGGCCCGCCAGCGTCCGGCCAGTCGTTCCACAGCCAGAAAACCGACATTGTGCCGCGTGGCGGCGTATTCGGCCCCGGGATTGCCCAACCCCACAATGAGATAAAGGTTCTCCACGGTTGAGGCTTGTGCGCGCGCCACGACGCAGGTCCGGCCTGCAGATCACATCACTTCTTTTTCTCCGGTTTCTTCTCAGCGCCCTTTTCAGCCGCTTTCTCGGCGCCCTTGACGGGGGCTTTCTCAGCGCCTTTGACGGCCACTTTGTCGGCGCCTTTGGCGGCGGCTTTCTCACCCGGTTTCCCAGCCGGAGCCGCTTCCTCCCCTTCTTCCTTCTTCTCTTTGATCATCTCCGGTTCCGCCGGGCCAGTGGCGGCGGCTTCGGCGGCTTCCAATTCCTGAGCCTCTGTCACCGGTGCCGCCACCGAGATGACGGAAATTTTCTTGTCGCCCAGGATTTCAACGCCGGGGGGCGCCTGTATATCTCCAATATGAATGGATTGGCCGATGTCCAGGTGCGACACATCCACGGTGATTACTTCCGGCAAATCCTTGGGCAATGCGCGCGCTTTGATCCGGAACAAAACGTGTTCCAGGGTGCCTCCCCCGGTCTTGACGCCGAGGGCTTCGCCCATCGTTTCCACCGGGACCATGATGGTGACTTTTTCATTGTCGGAAACTTCATGCAGGTCCACATGCAGCACTTGCCCGCTTAAAGCATGATGCTGCACTTCCTGCACAAGGGCCAGGCGCTTGGCGTTGGCGTCGCCCGTGACGGAAAGATCAACCAGCACGTTTTCCGAGACGGATCGATGGATGAGGTCGTCGATCTCTTTGCGGATGATCTCGAGGTTTTGCGGAGGGTTAAGGCGTCCGTAAATGACGGCCGGCACGCGACCGGCCAGGCGGACTTTTTTCACGCCGGTGCGCTTGCTCAGCGAGCGCGGATATGCTGTCAATGCTACAGATTTCATTCTTCAATAAATTCAAACCACCCGTGCTGGACCCGCCACGCGGGACCCCCGCGTCAACTGGTGCGTCCGCCCTTGAACTCAAAGAGCGACGTGACCGACGAATTGCTGTTGATTCGCTTGATGGCTTCGCCCAACAATCCCGCTACGGACAACGTGGTTATGTTGACTCCGTCAATCACAGAGCGCAGAACAGTATCAGTCGTAATCAGTTCGTCAATATTTGATTTTCGCATTCTTTGAATGCCCAAGTCGTTCAAAATAGCGTGCGAAACACAAGCCAGCACCTGCTTGGCCCCCTTGCGCTTCAGCAAAGCCGCCGCCGTCGTCAAAGTGCCGGCTGTCTCCGTCAAATCGTCCACCAGCAGGACGGTCTTGCCCCGAATCTCGCCAATGACCGTCATCGATTCAACCTCTGTGGCGCTCTTGCGGCGTTTGGCGACGATGGCTAAACCCGCTTCCAAAACCTGGGAATAAGCATGGGCCATTTTCAGTCCGCCTACGTCCGGGCTGACCACGACCAAGTTTGGCAACTGCTTGGCCTTCAGGTACTCATACATGACCGGCGCGGCATACAGATGATCCACCGGAATGTCAAAAAAGCCTTGGATTTGTTGGGCATGCAAATCCATCGTCAGGATGCGATTGGCCCCTGCTGCCACCAAAAGGTTGGCGACCAGTTTGGCGGTGATGGGGACGCGGGGCTGGTCCTTGCGATCCTGCCGCGCATAGCCATAAAATGGGAGGACGGCGGTAATACGAGAAGCGCTAGCTCGCCGCAAGGCATCCATTAAAATGAACATCTCCATCAGGTTATGGTTCGTGGGCGGGCTGGTCGATTGCAGCAGAAAAACATCTTCGCCGCGTACGTTCTCCTCGACTTTGACAAAAGTCTCACCGTCTGGAAAAGCGCTGACGGTGCTCTTGCCCACTTCAATGCCGACGTAGGCGGCGATGGATTTGGCCAAAGGGAGATTCGATGTGCCGCTAAAGATTTTCACGTGCTGGATTCAAAAGCCGAACGATTCGTCAAAAACAGGCTGCGACTGTAACAACCGGCCCCCTCGGCGCAAGCGCAATTATTCCGCCGCGCCCCTGTCCTGTTGGCAGCGAATACCCGGCCGGTCCAAATTCACTTGAGGATGCGATTGGCCAACACCTTCTCAGTTTGTCTCTTGCGGAAATCTTCGTAGGCAGCGCGGAACTGCGGATATTTATTGCCTAGAATGGACACCGCCAGCAAGGCGGCGTTGATCGCGCCAGCTCGGCCGATCGCCAACGTGCCCACCGGCACGCCAGCCGGCATTTGCACGATGGAAAGCAACGAGTCGATGCCATGCAGGGCCTTCGATTCCATCGGCACCCCAAGCACAGGCAGCGGCGTCTTGGCGGCAGCCACGCCCGGAAGATGGGCTGCTCCGCCGGCGGCGGCTATGATCACTTCCAAGCCACGGCTGGCGGCTGAGGAGACATACTCGAACAAGGCGTCGGGGGCGCGATGCGCGGAAAGCACCTGGGCTTCGTGCGGGACTTTAAGTTCGTCAAGCTGCGCCGAGGCGTGCTGCATGATTTCCCAGTCTGATTGGCTGCCCATGATCAGGCCCACCAGCGGCTGAACGGTGTTTTCCATGCTAATACTTGACGCCGCAACCGTACGGCTTGGTGGAGGTGACAGCGATCTTCTCGCCGGCCATCAATTTGGCGACCGCTTCGCGCACATAATTCCGAGCCGATCGGGGATCGCCGCTATCGGCAGGCCGGTCATCGATGGCTCCCTCGTAAACAAGGATGCCGGACTTATCGATGACGAACAGGTGCGGCGTGGTTTTCATGCCGTAGCTTTTGCCGATCTCGCCCGCGCTATCCTCGATCCAGGCGCTGGCTTTGATCTTTTGCTGGGCGCACTCCTTTTGCGCGGCGGCAGCAGCACGATAGCTGGGGCTCTTGGGATTTGTGGAATTGACCAGCAGCCAAATCACTCCTTTGGCCGTGAGGTCGGCTTGCAACTCCTGCATCGCCCCCGTTTTGTAATGGTTGGCGCAAAAGGGACAATCAAGGTTGAAAGCTTCCAGCACGACAATTTTGCCTTGGTACTCGCTGAGGCGGTGCGCCTTGCCATTGATATCCTTGGCCGTGAACTCCGGCGCCGCTTTGCCGATTCGCGCGTCCGCCCAGGCGGACAGGTTCACGGCTAACATACAGGCCCCTAAGCAGAAGAGGTTTTTCATCGCTTTCATCATATCTCTCAGTCTGGCTGCACTCGTCGTCGGTTGAATCTGGAAAAAATCACACCCGAAGCCTCGAACGTCAAACTAAAATCACAATCCAGAAGAGCAGGCTAAGCCGTCTCTATGCAGCAAGGGTGGCCGGAACGAAACCGCAGAGACGCGATGGACGCGAAGAAGATTGAGTTTCGGGCCGGTCGGAAACCATTCAGTGACCGAATCTGATTTAACTCTTCTTCATTCCTCTCAGCGTCCATCGCGTCTCTGCGGTTCAATGGGCCGCGCTGATGCATAGTTACGGCTTTATGTGGCCTTGTCCAGGGCCTGCAGGACGATTTTCGGCGTCAGGACGGTCGGCAACACCATGGGCGGCAGATTGACGTCGCGCGGATACACCAGAACCAGGGGCACACCGGGACGGCCAAATCGTTTCAGCTCCCTGGCGATCGTTTCGTTTTCATCGGTAAAATCAGCCAGAAATGCAACGGCGTTGATGGCCTTCAACTTGGCGCGGGTCTCGGCGATCTCCAAGCTCGTGATCTTGTTGACCTGACAATTCAAGCATGAGTCCGCGGTAAAATCGACCAGGACGGCGTGGCCTTCGCGGCGCGCTTTCTCGACGGCTTCCGGACTCCACGGCTGCCAGTCAATCCCATGGGGACTTTCCTTCAAAGAACCCGCCGCGGCGACCGTTTGCTGAGGCGAACGCCATTGCAGTTTTCCTTCCAAAATGTAGGCATAAACAGCCGCAGCCATGATCAGGCTCAGCGCCAGGGCCATCCCTCTTCCGCGCGCGCCGCGCTGCACGAATTCGCCCCAAATCCAAGCCGCCATGGCCAGCAGCACCAGAAACAAACCGAACCACAGCACTCCGCTCTTGCCATAGCGCGGGGCGGTCAGCCAAAACAGCCAGACCGCTGTGGCCAACATGGGAAAGCCCATGGCCACCTTGAATCTCTCCATCCAAGCGCCAGGTTTGGGCAGGAATCGCAACATACCGGGACACCAGCACAGCACCACAAATGGCAGGGCCAGCCCTAGGCCGACAGCCAGAAAAGCGAGGCCAATCACTAGCGGCGGTTGCGTAAACGCGAAGGCAATGGCCCCGGCCAGAAAAGGCGCGGTGCATGGCGTCGCCAAGAGCGTCGCCAGCACCCCGTTCAAAAAGGCGCCGGCCAAGCCTTCTTTTCCGGCGAGTTCCCCGGCGGCGCCCATGGCTCCACCACTGAGCGTGACTTCAAAAATGCCAAACAAATTCAACGCGACCAACGTCATGAGGACCGTCATGATCACGCGGAATTTTGGGTTCTGGAAGGCCATCCCCCAACCGGCCAAGCCGCCTGCTTGCTGCACGGCAATGGCCAAGCCGGCCAGAACCAAGAATGAAGTCAGAACACCCGCGCCATAAATCAGGCCCAGTTGACGAACCCGTTGCGGCGTTTCTTGGCTGTGATTGACGAATCCAACGACTTTCAGGGCAATGACCGGCAAGACGCAGGGCATGATATTCAAAATCAAGCCGCCCACAAATGCGCCTCCCAGCATTCCCAGCAAAGCCAGCAGAGACCCCGCGGAGGCTGCAGGGGGCAGGCCGACGGAAGCAGCCGCGACCGGCGCCAACGGCAAATGCACTTCATATCCTTGCGGAGGGCTGTCGCCCGATTGTCGGGCGACCAGCACGCCCGCAATCTGGGCCGGCCAATCCCCCTCCGATTTCTTGACGGTTTTCCTCAGCCGCACCTTTCCGTTCTCGTCGGCGAGCTTTTCCGTGTCACCGGCTATTTCAAACGTGTCACTGGCATAAGGGAAAAAGTCCACCGATGCTGATTTCTCTTTCGTATCCCATTCCAGCAGCAACGGGCGCGTATCGGTATCGGAAGCTTTTTCCCAAGCAGCGCGCACCGGCAAGCCGGGCATGATTTGAGGAAGTCTTTTTCTGGCAGCTTCGATCAGGGTCGCGTCTGCTGATGGTTTCGATTCGGAGCCAATGACCAGTTTTGCGCTCACTTCGGCCTTGCCGGCAACACAGAGTTCTTCGCATTCGAGCCAGGAGACTTTGCCTTTGATCTCCAGGTTGCCGGCCGCCAGGTTGCCGGCCAGCGTCAAAGGAATCAGGAGGATGGCTTCGCCGTGATAAACATAAGTCGTGAGGGAGGCGGTAATCAGTTTCTCGGGCACCGGCCAATGGACAGGACCGGCGCCGATTCCGACGGGGAGAGTCCAATCTATCTTGGTCGCAATCCCCGAATCGCCGGGATTCTGCCAATAGGTATGCCAGTTGGGGGCCATGCGGAGTTGAAGGCCCGCCCAGATGGTGTCGCCGGGACGCGCGCCAGCCGAGTCCAACAGCAGGCGCGCTTCCGTTTTCAAATCGGCCCCGGCAGAGGCCAGGTTGCACCCCAACCAAAGCAGCACCAGCCAATGGCGCGTTTGTTTCACGTCCTTATGATGCACCACTTGCGAAGAAATTGCACTGAATTCATGAAAGTGGCATATTGAGCGAGGAAAAATGGCCTCAGCAATATCGCCATCTAGACCCAGTGACTTTCGTTGGCTCAAAACCGTGGATGAAGCATACACGGCCATGCTGGCGGCGATTGACTCTGCGCGAAGTTCCATTCGTTTCGAGACTTACATTTACCAGGCCAGCCCCATTGGCGAGTTGTTTCGGGATGCTTTCGTTCGCGCCTGTCAACGCGGCGTCCATGTCAAAGTACTGATCGATGCTCTCGGCTCGCTCATGTTGTCCGAGGCTTTTTGGGCGCCGCTCACCCAGGCCGGCGCGGAATTCCGCTGGTTCAACCCACTGCACCTGAACTGCCTCGGTTTTCGCAATCATCGCAAACTGCTCGCCTGTGACGATCGGGTGGCTTTCCTCGGCGGATTCAACATCGGCCCCGAATACCAGGGTGACGGCGTGGCGAAGGGCTGGCGCGATCTCGGACTGCAGGTGCCGGGAACCATGGCCAAAGAATTGGCCGCCTCTTTCGATGTCCTGTTTGGCTTGGCCCATTACCGCCACCAACGATTCATACGCCTGCGGAAATCCAAGAACAGGAAGCTATCTGCCACTCCGGATGGCCAGCTTCTGTTCAGCGCGCCCGGCCGCGGGAAAAACTATTTGGCCGCGGCGCTGCTCGGCGATATCCGCCAGGCGCGTCATGTCCGGATCATCTCCGGGTATTTCCTGCCCACAAGGCCCTTTCGCCGCGCGCTCCTGCGCCTGGCTCGACAAGGCGGCGAAGTGCAACTCCTTTTGGCCGGGAAATCGGATGTGCCTCTGGCGCAAATGGCCAGCCACCGGCTCTACCAAGGTTTTCTCCGGGCCGGCATCGCCATTTACGAGTATCAGCCGCAAATCCTCCACAGCAAGTTGTTTATCTTCGACGACATTGTTTATGCCGGCTCGGCCAATCTGGATCACCGGAGTCTGACCATCAATTACGAACTGCTGGCCCGCTTGCAGGACCCGGCCGTGGTAGCGGAAGCGAAAGACATATTCCAGCAAGCTCTCGCGCACAGCCGGCAGATTGAGGCCAAGACCTGGCGAGCTTCCCGCACCTTCTGGAGCAAGCTCAAGGAGCGCTGGGCCTTCTTTCTGTTGTCGCGCGCCGATCCTTATGTCACCCGGCTGCAATGGCCTTCGTTTTAGCCGCGCCGAGCCCTCTGCCAAGCTTCTTTGTCACGGAACGGGTAATTCTCATTTAGCTTCCGGGTTGTTGCCCGCAAGATTTGTTGCCGGAGTTTTAAGGTTGAAGGCAAACAGGTTGAAACTGCTCGAGGCGTTGGGAGGTCCCCAGGCCACCGTGCCGGCAGAGGGACCGGCGATCTGCAATAGGGCTTGCTGGACCTGGACTTCGTTGGTTGTCATTTGGATGGTCACGCCGTTCGAGAGCTGCCACTGGCCATTCTCCAGCCAGCGCATTTTGCCGGCGCGCAAACGCTCCTTCGGTTCTGCACGGAAAGCGAATTTCACGTCGCGCAACTCCAGCATCCGGCTGCCGGCCCACGGTTTCATTTCTTTGGGTAATCTGGCCAAAGCGCTCGAGGCGGCGTTTGCCTGGCGAAAGTCGATTTTGACCCCTTCCATGACGACCAGTGGCAGCAGACCAATCCGGAAAAACCCGCGCCGCTGGTATTCGGTATGGATTTTATCCACCTTCAGAACGGCGGCGGCAGGCCGGTTGTCCTCCAGAAAGATCGGGATGACGACTCCGTTGATTTTTGTGCGGGAGGAGAGTGGCAAACCTTGCCCGTTCGCTGCACCAGGCAAAACCACCAGCCCAAGGCACACTAAACCTGCAAAGGAGGAGAAAGGACGACTCCCCTCGATAATATTGCCGCCTAACCGCCTCTTGATTCCCCAATCCATAAGCAGTTTATTCAGGCGTGACAGTGAACAAGGAACAGAAGGTCGTCAATTTCTTTTTCATTTTTGCTCCAATTCCGCAGCGCTGCCCCTGTCTGGCCCAAATATTTCCCAGCGCAGCGCACCGCAACCATAAGGTAAGGACGCGTTCCACCGCGTCCCCGATTTTCCGAGGGCAGAAGAAGTGGGGCGCGGTGGCACGCGTGCCAACCAGCGTTATAGGCAGATTAATGCAGAGGGGTTGTGAGTTTAGCCGTTTGCAAGGCG
>CAYIIH010000162.1:0-17747 GCA_964363225.1 uncultured Verrucomicrobiota bacterium
TTTTCAGATGCCGGGCATAGCGGCGGTTGATGCGCTCGAAGTCCCACGCGCCCGCGACGATTTCCGCGTCCGATTCTCCGGCGCACGGCCGCGCCTCCAGCAGGAGGAGCGATTCCACATTGATCTTCCCGCCGCCGAGAATCTGCCGTTCCTCCGTCAGCGGATCGGGCGTGATCCACACGCTGTTTTGCAGGTAGCCGAAGCCTTTGTCGCGCAGGTAGCGGCGCAGCCGTTCGCGCTGGGCGTTTTGTCCCGTGGGCACGTCGAAGAGCACGAGCCGCCATTGACCGTCCCAAGGCCGCGCCCAGCGTTCCTCCGGGTCGCGCCCGCCCAGGATGTGCAAGCGCCCCTGCGCGGACAGCCGATAGAGCCGGTCATCCGGGGAACTGGCGTCGCGCTCCAGCAGTTGTTGTCGTTCCAAGGTGGCGACCTGGCGCAGGAGGCCGTTGCGATAGGCCCAGCTTTCGTAGGAGTCGGTGAGGTTGCGAAAGGTCGGACGCGCGAGCAGGTCGGCGGACCAAAGCAGGAGGTTCAGGAATTCCTCGGTTTTGGGTTGCATGGCGGGAGCGTGGAGGAATGACGGAGAAAGCGCCATACAACCTTTCGTTGCATATGCAACAAAAGGTTGTCATAAATCCTCACCAGCCGCAGCATGTCCAAGCGCACCAACGCGCCGCAAGGATTCCAGCGCCGTGCCACTCGCGAACCCGCTGCGACTGGTCCAGCGGACACAGTCGCGCTCAACTGGGTCCATCCCGCCATCGGGCGCGCACGAAGGTTCGCGCAGAGTTCCAGTTTAGCCACGGCGCCTATGGAGGAGGAAGTCGTCGCCAGCAAACTCTCGCAATCTGGACGTTTGCGCCGTGAGTTCGCTCACGCTTTGGCCCGCCGTCACGGAGTCGAAGTGTCGGACGACGTGGAGCGATTCTTCGCCGCCGTTGAATCGGGCAATTGGGATGACATCGAAGCCGCGCTCAAGAAAATCAGCGGTGGCGAACGCCGCGTCATCGTCACGCAAAACGGCCTCGCCGACGGCACTTGTCTCGATTACCTCCGGATTCAGTACGACGACCGCCTGACTACCTTGACGGACGAGGATTCCAAGCGCGCCTTTCCGGAGTATGTGGCCGACGCGCAAAAACGTTCCGGACACGACCAACAATTCCCCGCTGAGCCGAAACAAATTCGCCCCGGAGAAGACGTCCGTGTCATCGACGGCAAGGTCCAGGTCGGCCGCCAGGCCGCCGTGATGGCCATCAACGCGTTGCCGCTTGGCCCGCGGATGGAACTCCGCACGCAGGATGGACAAAACACGTTCACCGCCATCCTGGCGCGCGAACTGACCCGCGAGGCAATTTTCGATGCGCTCCGGCACCGCCACAACTACGCCACCACCCAGGCCCGTATCGTTCTCGATTTCCGCATCAACGGTCACATCATGGGTGAGGAGATTGAAATCGAAGGCGACCCGCAAATCGTGGTGGACGTGCGCGGCACGGATCAAATCAGGGAAGTCGTGCTCGTCCGCGACGGCAAAGCACTCCGCTCGGCGCGGCCCAAGACGCAAGATCTGAGCCTCGAGCACGTGGACCGTTCCTATGTCGTCGCGAGCTACGATTACGTGCGGGTCGTGCAAACGGACAAAGATCAGCACGGCAACCATTCCCAGGCCTGGACAGCCCGGTTGTTGACCACCGCCTGCCAAGCCACCGACAACAGCGGTTTGGTGACGCGCGCCGTAGCGCGGGCGGTGGCCGAAGCCGTTAGGGCGGTCCACCACGAATTGGAGGTCGGCCGGATAGCTCGCTCCCACGTCGAGGCCGTGGAAAAGAGGACCGGCGCCAAGCTCAACTGGAAGGACCCTGATCCGGCTCCGCAAAACATCCAGGCTCCTTGCGCTCGCCCGGCATCTGGCTCCTCGCCAACTTGCAGAACGCTCTGTTCCTCAAATCAACTCCAGATCGGTGGCATCGATCTTTACCGCCGCAGCTTGAGAAATAAAATCGAGGCGCAGGATCACCAGCACCTTGCCGGTGCGCTGTTCCACCAAGCCTTCCAGCCCGCGCAACGGTCCCGACTTGATCTTGACCTTGCACCCCTGCGTGATGTGCGGCGCCAGGCGGACTTCGAATTCGGTCTCCAGCGCCCGCAGGATGTCGCCCAACTGCCGGACAAACAGCTCCTGGTCCACGACATCCAGCAGGTTGGCGACGTAATCGCTTTGATACACTTTCCGAGTCTGGTGCGGCAACAGTTGCAGAAAGAGGTAATTCGGGAACAGCGGTTTGTGAAAGACCAAGGTTTTTCCCCGGTACTTCTTCACACTGCGGTAGCAGGGCAGAGTGACCAGGAACCTCTCCCGCGTGCAATATTGGGCCAGCTTTTTCTCGCAGCGTGGCCGTGTGTGCGCCACGAACCAGACCACCGTTTCCGCATGGTTCTCTATCCTGCCATCCATGAGTGGTTTCGCAGGCTGTGCAAATCTGCCGTCCGTGCAACTCATTTAACGATTTAACCTTGTAACGCTTTAACGACTTTGGTTGCGGCTCTGCCGCGCTGTGCTGTTCACCATGACAAATCTGTTGCCTTCGTCATCCCCGGGGATGAAATTGGCGGTGCACTTCGCGAAGGCGGCGACCGGTCACGTGCGTATAAACCTCGGTCGTACTGATGCTGGCATGGCCGAGGAGTTCCTGAATGACGCGCAAGTCCGCGCCATGCTCCAGCAAATGGGTGGCGAAGCTGTGGCGTAGCATGTGCGGCGTCACGTTGCGCGTGATGCCCGCTCTTTTGACCCGTGTTTTGATGCGCTGCCACAGGGTCGGGGCGGCAAAGGGACCGCCGCGCCGGGTCAAGAAAACAGCGGCCGGCGTGCGAGCATTGACCAATTTGGGCCGGCCCGCCTCCAAGTACCGCTGCAACGCGCTCACCGCCGTCCGGCCCACCGGGACCACGCGTTCCTTGTTGCCTTTGCCGATGACGTTGATGAACCCGGCTTCCAGATGCAATTGTTCGAGGCGCAAGTTTCGCAACTCGGCCAGGCGCAATCCCGAGGCATAGGCCAGCTCCCAGACCGCCTGATCGCACAGTGCTGGCGGGGTCTCGATCGTGGGAGGCTTCAATAGTTGTTCGATTTCCTGGTCGGTCAACGACTTGGGCAACCGTTGCCAGCGGCGCGGCAGGGAAAGATTCTCCGCGACGTTCGTGGGGAGCAATTTCTCGTTCTCACAGAACTTGTAGAAAGCGCGAAACGCCGCGATTTGGAGATAGACCGAACTGGTGCTCAACTTGCGCGCGGAGGGCGCCGGCTGATTGGCCAGCGGCCGCTGCTGCTCTTGCAGGAGGAACGCGGTCAGATGCGGCAACTCGACCTCGCGCCAATCTTTCAGATGGCGGGCCTCCGCCCAGGCGATGAATTTCCCGAGCAAGGCCGCGTAAGTCTTTTGCGTCTGTTCCGATTGGCCGCGTTCGTTGCGCAGGTACTGGAGAAAATCTTCCACCAGATTTTGCATGGCGTCCTGTCTTTGAGCTTTCCGCCTTCCGGCATCCGGCATCTGCCATCTGCCATCTGCCATTCTTCAGAGCTCTCGTTCCGTCAGCCGGCGGTAGGCTTCCCGATATTTGGCCTGTGTTTTGGCGACCACCTCGGGCGGCAAGGCCGGTGCGGGGGGCGTCTTGTTCCAATCCAATGTTTCCAAATAATCACGCACGAATTGTTTGTCAAAGCTCGGCTGGCTGCGGCCCGGCTGGTATTGGTCCGCCGGCCAGAACCGAGACGAATCGGGTGTCATCACTTCATCGATCAAGATCAATTGGCCGTTGACCTGGCCGAACTCAAATTTGGTGTCGGCGATGAGGATGCCACGCTGCCGGGCATAGGCCCGCGCAAAGGAATAAATTTTCAGGCTGATCGCGCGCGCCTGTTCGGCCACGTCCGCGCCGGCAATATCCGCGGCGGCCTCAAAGGAGATGTTTTCGTCATGGCCGCTTTGGGCCTTGGTGGCTGGAGTGAAGATTGGCTCCGGCAACTCGGAGGACTCCTGCAAGCCCGGCGGCAATTTGAGGCCGCAAACGGTCTGTTGGGACCGGTACTCTTTCCAGCCTGACCCGGCCAGATAACCGCGCACGACGCATTCGATGGCGAGCGGTTGGGCTTTCTTGACGATCATGCTTCGCCGCGCTAATTGCGCCGCATAAGGCTGCAGGGAGGCGGGCAACGGATCGTCCGCTCCGGTCAGCCGGTGGTTGGGCACAATGCCGGCAATCTGATCGAACCAAAAATGCGAGATTTGAGTCAGCACTTCGCCCTTGCGCGGAATGCCATTCGGCATCACGCAATCAAAGGCCGAGATGCGGTCAGAGGCCACAAAAAGAAACGCATCCCCCAAGTCAAAGATTTCGCGGACCTTGCCGCTCTTGAGCTTGGGGATGCCCGGCAATTCGAGGTGGAGTAAAGGCTCGTTTGTCATGCCACCAGCATGAAGACCTCCAGAGAAAGTGCAAAGTCCAAAGTTGGCTCATCGTTGCCAAAGGACCGCCTGCTCTGTTAGCGTTCGGCCATGAATTTTTTGATCACCGGCGGCGCGGGCTTCATTGGATCGCACGTGTGCGAACGGCTGTTGTTGGAGGGCCACGCGGTTTGGGCATTGGACGATTTGAATCCCTTTTATGATCCCTCCCTGAAGCAGGCCAACCTGCGTGAGATCAGCGCCTTAGACCGGAGATTCACCTTCGTCCAGGGCGACCTGACGGACCCGGACTGCCTGCGCGCCTTGCTGGCCGGCGTGAAATTCGACCAGATCATCCACCTGGCGGCCCGCGCCGGAGTGCGGCCGAGCCTGGAAGAACCCGCGCTCTACCAGCAGGTCAACGTGGTGGGCACGACGTTGCTGTTGGAAGCAGCCCGCAAAAGCGGCATCCCCAAAATGATCATCGCCTCTTCTTCGTCCGTCTATGGCGTCAATGCCAAGGTGCCGTTTTCCGAGAGCGACCCGATCTTCTCCGCCATCTCGCCGTATGCCGCCAGCAAACTGGCCTGCGAAGCCCTGGGCCATGTGTACCATCATGTTTACGGCCTGGACATCGTGATGCTCCGGTTCTTCACCGTCTATGGGCCCAGGCAACGGCCGGATTTGGCCATTCACAAATTTGCCCGTCTGATGGACGCCGGCCAGCCCATTCCCGTCTTCGGCGATGGTTCTACGGCCCGTGATTACACCTATGTGAGCGATACCGTGGACGGAGTCATGGCCGCCACGCGCCAGGAATTCGGCTATCAGATTCTTAATCTAGGTGAATCCCAGACGGTCAAGCTCAGCTATCTGATTGAATTGCTGGAGAAGAGCCTTGGCAAGAAGGCCCTCATCAGTCGGCTCCCGGAACAGCCGGGCGACGTGCCGATCACGTATGCCGATATTTCCAAGGCGCAAGCCCGGCTGGGCTATCAGCCTCGGGTGAAGATCGAGCAAGGCATTCCGCTCTTTGTCGAGTGGTTTCGGCAAAGCCAGGGCAGGATTTCGGCAAAACGGTAGAGGGACGGAGCCAAAGCCGTATCCATTTAGGAGCGCGGGCATCCATGCCTGCGCTTTAGCTAGAGGCCCGTCGGTGCAGCTTGCGCGAGTCAGTTTCCAATCGGCAAAACAATTCACGTAAAGGTGTGGGGTGCCTGAAGCGGGATGTCTTTGCAGAACTCGGCCGCTGCCCATCGCTTGCGCCACACGCAGGCATGGATGCCCGCGCTCCAATTGAATAGCATCGACACTGCTCCGGCCAACGCTTACTCTGCGGCGGATTGAAATCGGCCCAAATGCCATCATCTGAGAGACTGATGCGCGAGCTCATCGCGCTTCCGAGCGTGAATCCGGCCTTCCTGCCTGCGAACGATCCGTGCGCCGGCGAGAAGAGGGTGGCCGAGTTTCTGGCCGCAACCGCTGCCCAAGCTGGACTGGACGTGGAATTTCAGGAAGTGTTGCCCCAACGCGCGAACCTCCTGGCGCGGCTCCAACCCACCGGCAAAGTCCGCCGGCGCATTCTCCTGGCGCCGCATCTCGATACGGTGGGCATTGCGGCCAACGGACGCGCACACTTTCAGCCCGAAACGAAAAACGGCCGGCTCTATGGCCGTGGCGCTTGCGACACCAAAGGAAGCGTGGCCGCCATGCTGACGGCACTTATAGGGCTGGCCCGCAGCAAAGCCAGGCCCGCCGAAACCGAAGTGGTCTTTGCCGGCCTGGTGGATGAAGAAAATTTTCAGTCGGGTTCGCACGCCCTGGCCGGCAGCGGTTTAAAGGCGGACCTGGCGATTGTCGGGGAACCGACCCGGCTCAAGGTGGTGACTGCGCATAAAGGAGATGTCTGGCTGCGCCTGACCACGCAAGGCAAGTCCGCCCACGGCGCGAGGCCGGAGTTGGGCCGCAATGCCGTGCATGCCATGGCTCGAATTGTCGATCTGCTCGAAACCCAATATGCCGCCACGTTGCGCCGGCGGAAACACCCCTTGCTCGGCCATCCCACCATCAATGTGGGCGCAATCAAGGGCGGCACGCAGGCCAATATCGTCCCGGCGCAATGCGAAATTCTGATCGATCGCCGCACCTTGCCGGGTGAAACCGAGGCCACGGTCCGGCGTGAGATCAACGAATTCCTGCGCCAAAACCGACTGCAGGCCGGCATGGCGGACGCCAAAGGCTTTCCTTGTTTGCCCTTGGAGACCGATTTTCAATGGCCACTGGTTCAGCAGTTCTTGAGTTGCGCCGGCCAGAAAGCGCCGGTCGGCGTCGATTTTTTTTGCGACGCTTCGATCCTGGCGCAGGGCGGCATTCCCAGCGTCGTCTTTGGACCGGGTGACATCGCCCAAGCGCACACGGCCGACGAATGGATTTCGGTGCGCGCCCTGGAGCGCGCCACCTTGTTGTTGACCCGGTTTCTGCGCTCCCTGCCATAAAATGGAAATGCCGATGCGTCCGGTTCGTCACGAATGAACATCGCTTTTCTCACGCACGAGCCCTTTTATCCTCCCTCCGGCGGCGGATCGGCTGAAGCGGTGTATCTGGTCAAGGAAATGGTGAAACGCGGCCATCAGATTCATCTGTTTTGTCCCAAAGTGGCCGAGCCTGAAAGCGTGCAACAACAGTTCGGCGTCCGGTTGCACGAATTCACCGCCTGGAAAATGGGACGCTACGCCGCGGGGCGGAATTTCAAATACCTGCTCTATCCCTTTTTTCTGCAGCGGCTGGTGGAACAGAGCGCGCGCAGCGTTCCCTTCGACCTGGTGCTGTCCCAGCATGCCATCTCAGCGGTGACGGCCGGCCGGTTGAAAAGAAAGCTGCGCCTGCCGGTGGTGATGAATTTTCTGGATTACCTGACCGGTTTTATGGAAACGTGGCCGCCTTATTTAATGCCGCCGCCCATCCTTTCCTTGCTGGAGAAATACGAGTTGTCACTCCCGTTGCGATGCCAGGCCGACGCGGTGATGACGGTTTCCGACACGCTGGCCGATTATTTTGCCGGGGCTGGCTATGCGCGCGAGCGGATTCTGCCGATCTACTACGGATACGATGCGGAGCTCTTTCCATTCCAGGAGCGCAGCGAGCACGGTGGAGAAGGGAAAGCGCCCGTTGTGGTCATGCACGGCTCGCTGGATCATCACCATTTGAAAGCCATCGCCTTGCAGGCCATGGAATATGTGTCCCAAGCCAAGCCCAAAGCGGTCTTTAGATTTGTCGGCCATCGCACCGGCACACTGCAAACCTTCCTTCGGCAAGTCGAAGAGCGCATCCCGCGCGCCAAAATCGAATGCCCTGGGTTTGTGCCCTACGCGGAGGTCGCGCAGCATTTGGCCACGGCCACGCTCGGCATCATCCCGTATGAAGAGTCCACCGGGACCCATTGCGCCTTTGTGGCCAAGTTGGTCGAGTATCTGGCAGTCGGTTTGCCTGTGGTGAGCACGCCTTTGGACAGCGCCCGGCGCTATTTCAAGGACGAGCCGATGGTGCGGTTTGCCGGATTCGATGGCATTGATTTTGGCCGGAAGATCGTGAGCTGGCTGGAAGAACCACCCGCCCAACGTCAGGCGCTGGCCCGCGCCGCCAGCGCCCGGGTCCAGGCCGAGCTCGATTGGCGCGCCATCAGCAAAAAGGCCGTCGATTTCGTGGAACGAATCTATCAACAGTCAGCCCGAAGAAACTGAGATCATGAGCACGGCCGAATCCAGAATGACCTTCTTCCGGCAAAGCGGCTGGATGGTGGTGGCCAACACGCTATGCGGCGTTTTTATGGCGGCTGTGCATCCTTTTGCTTCGATGATGCCACCGGCGGAGTATAGCGTGTTTTTTACGCTGCTGCGATTATTCACGCTCCTCGCGATTCCGGCGGCCGGACTCCAAACCATCTTTGCCCAGCAGACCGCCGCGGCCGTAACCGAGGCGCAGCAACGCGAACTGGCCGGAGCCGCCCGCGCCATCCTGACCGGGACGTTCCTCATCTGGCTGGGGGTCGTTGGCATTGTGGCCCTGCTGCAGAACCAGTTGGTGATGACTCTGCAAATCAGCAATCCCATGGCGCTGTGGATCACCATTCTGGTGGTGCTGGCCGCGCTATGGTTGCCGGTGATGCAAGGGCTTCTGCAGGGCGGGCAGAATTTTCTGTGGCTGGGCTGGTCGATGATTCTGAACGGGTTCGGGCGATTTGCGGGCGTGGCACTCATTGTCTGGCTTTGGCACGGTTTCGCGGCCGGCGCAATGACGGGCGCGTTGTCTGGCGTGCTGGCCGCTTTGCTGGCCGGCGCCTGGCCGTGTTGGAGGATATTGAGGGCGCCTGGAACACCCTTGGTGTGGCGCCGGTGGCTGAGCCGCGCCGTGCCACTGACGTTGGGCGTGGGCGCGAGCCTGTTTATCATGTGTGCCGACATGCTGGTGGTGCAAAGCAATTTCTCGAGCGAGATCACGCCGTTCTATGCCGCCGGGGCCATGATCGGCGTCGCGTTGGTGACGTTTACCACCCCGCTGGCGGCGGTCATGTTCCCGAAGATTGTGCGGAGCCTGGCGCGCTCGGAAAAAACGGACGCGCTCGTTCTGGCCATGGGCACCACCGTCTTGCTGGCCGGCTTGGCCGCCGTAGGTTGCACTTTGTTTCCCGAGTTGCCGCTGCGCATTATGTTCTTCAAGAATCCAGACTACCTCAAGGCGGCGCCGTTGGTGCCCTGGTTTATGTGGTGCATGGTTCCTTTGACCCTGGCCAACGTCCTCGTCGGCAATCTGCTGGCGCGCGCACAATTCGCCGCCGTCCCTTGGCTGGTGGCGGTGGCGGCGGGCTATGGAGTCACCTTGTCCGTTTTCGTGCACTCTGCCCAAGCCATGGAGCCGTTTCGCGCCTTTCGCACCGTGGTGCAAATCCTGGGCCTGTTCGGTTTGCTGCTCCTGGCTGTGGCCGCGTGGTTTACCTGGCGCGAAAAGGAGCGGATCAAAGGCCAGATGGAGGAGCGCATCTGAAACGGATCGGGACTGATGACCTGCGGCTGATCGGTTTATGTCAAGAGCCGATCGAAACAACACCAAGCTGTAGCCGCAACCTTCAGGTTTCTCCTTTTCCCTTCCGCCTGGTGGTGAGCGGCGGTCCTGGGCGCGGCTGGGGGGCGCTGAGCTTTCTGTAAATCCACGTTTCGAGCGGGCGCAGCGGCCGCAGCCACTTGTAGAACGGAGAATAAACCAGCCGCAACCGCACCACCGAAAGCAGAATGCCGAGGGCGCCTTTGTTCAACTTGATTTTGGACCCCAGTTTGTCGGTCCATTCGGTGGGCACTTCCAGGACGGAGAATCCATTGTGTTTCAACGCGTAGAGCAGATTGATGTCAAAGGCTACGTCCGCAATCCGGAGCGAGGAATGGATTTTTTCCACCGCTTCGCGCCGCATCACTTTCGCGCCGCATTGGGTGTCTTTGAAATTCATCCGGAAGAGGCACTGCACAAAAATATGAAAAGCGCGGCTGAAAAGCCGCCGGCGGGCGGATTGGCTCTGGCTGATGATGGCGCCGGGAATCCAGCGGGAGCCAATGGCGCAATCCACTCCCTGGCAGCGCCGCACTAAATCCATGAAAGCAGGCGGGGCCGTTGCTCCGTCGGCATCGACATAGCCAATCAAATCGGTCGAGGGCGCCAGTTTCAGGCCCTCGATCAGCGCGCCGCCCTTGCCGATCGGATCGGGAAATTCCAGGGCGCTGATCTCGGGAAACTCCCCGGCCACCCGCTGCACGACCCCCAGGGTGTTGTCGATGCAGCCGTTGAGGACGACAACCAGTTGGAATTTCCCCGCGTAATGATGGCGGAAGTACTGCGCATATTCGCGCAGCACCGGTTCGATGCGCTGTTCCTCGTTGTAAGCCGGGATCAGCAGCAGCACACTGGGAACGGTCTCAGCCACGCGCACTGCTTACCAAAAGCCCGGCCGAATGTCGAATGCGGAATGCAATGACGGCAAGTCCAGGATGCAAATCAGGTTCTAATCGGAACGATGCCGTTGGATTTGGGGAGCGCGCCCGGCCCAGGTGCTGCCCACCGGCACCCTCGCCGGTTGGCTGTGCGGCGCCGGCAGACTCGCGGGTGCCCGTGCCGGCAAGAAAGCCATGACCGCGCAGGAAAAAATCGCGCGCGACGCCCTCCTCGCGGTCATTGCTCCGAGTCAGATGGCGGCCCAACGCGAAGATATCCACGACCTCGTCCGAGGCGACAGCGCGTGAAATAATTCGCTGGATGGCGTGATCGATATCGTCGTCGGATTTCTTTTTTCACCCGTTCCCCTTCGCCAGCACCGCGCGCACCACCTGAAAGAATCCCACGTCGTCGCGAATCTCGATGGTCGGTGGGATGCGGCACGGGACGGGCTCAGGCCCTCGGCAGCGCCCAATTTCGAGAGGGAATCAGCCTGCTCCGTTCCCCGATTCGCCAGGTGATGTGCCTGCCGCGGGCCGTGTCCTCGGCCCGGTTACCGACCCGGGGCTAATTCCCGCGAAGCTTCGGCTTCCTGTTGAATGCGGTGACGCTCAGCCTGCGATTCCCGTAGAATGTGCTCCAGCGTCTCGTCGGACACCTGGGTCATTTGGGCGGCGGCCTCCTTCATGGCTCCATGTTCGACAGCGCGCGACAGGACTTCCGCATTCGTGGCGCCCTTTTTCTTGCCCAGGAACGGCTTGATGATGAGATAAACCACGTCGCGCACCGGCATATAACGCAGAAAACGCCGCAACAGCCGGAAGGTCTGCACCGGATAGTGCAGCAGCTTGTAAATGAACAACCGGCGCAGGCCCGCGCTGCGTGTCTCGTGAATCACCTCGCCGGGGAGGCACGTCGGATCAATGGCCGAACATTTGAAATACTTGTACCAATCAGCTCCATCACTGACGAGGCCGCGCTTCACGTATTCGTGCCACAGCGGCGTGCCGCGATAGACACAGAGCCGGTTGAATCCGAACGTGTCCAACGGCAGCCGGGCCGCAAAGACAAAGGTCGCCTTCATGTCCTCGACCGTTTCATCCGGGGAGCCGACCACAAAAAAGCCGTGGACGATCTCGATGCCGGCCTTCTTGGCGTTCTTCACCGCGGACTCCACTTCGGCCAGCGTTTGCTCCTTGTTCAACCGGTCGAGCATCTTCTGGCTGCCGCTCTCGATCCCGAACATGAGCGTGCGGCAGTGCGCTTTCGCCATCGCCGGAAACAGGTGCTGCGCCACGGAATCGACCCGCCCTTCACAGCCCCACTGGATCGTGATGTTCTGGTCGTTCAGGCCTCTGCAAATCGCTTCAATCCGTTTCGGCTGAAGCAGGAAATGGTCGTCCACGAAATAGACCGCCCCGTAACCCTGTTCCTGGAGGTGCTTGAACTCCGCCACCACATGCTCCGGAGTCCGCGAGCGCCACTTCCCTTCGTTGAAAACCGGAATGTCGCAGAACACGCACGACCACGGACAGCCGCGCGACGTCTGCATGGTCGTGAACCGCTCCAGCGAGAGCACGCATGGCACGTCCAGCGGCATGGATTCGACGAAGTCCAGCTTCAGGCTCTCGCGATCCGGGAAGGGCCACTGATCCAGGTGGCGCTCCGTCTTGCGATTCGGATTGCTGACGACCTGGCCATCTTTGGCCCAAGTCACACTCTCCACGCCAGACGGATCATCCAGATGCTCCAACAGGTCGAGAATGAGCTGTTCGCCGTCGCCCCGGCAGACGAAGTCCACTTCGGGGCATTGTTGCTTCACCAACGGGGCGTTGAGGCTGACAAACACGCCGCCGAACGCCAGCTTCACGGTGCGGTTGGCCGCGCGGATCTCTCTCGCGAGGATTTTGGCGTACGGATAACTGGTGGTGCTCAGGAAACTCAGTCCGACCAGCGCGGGCTGCTTCTTTTGGATCTCCTCGATGATGACCGAGTTGGGCGTTTCAGGATTGGCCTGATCGAACATCACGCACTCGTGGCTGGCGCGCTTGAGCACCGACGAGAGCGACATGATCCCGATCGGAGGGAACCCCATGATGCGGATGTTGCCGTTCTTGGCCCGGGTGCTGGCTGGGAGAGCGTAGAATTGCGGGTCACGAACGTGGATCAGGAAAACCATCATGGGCACCTCCCCTGGATTGACGGCCAACGGTAACCGGGAGTCCGTCGCCGGCCTCCGACTCCTCTGGAGTGGAGGCCGATCCCATGTTGTCGAACCGCGTGTGCGTTGTCACTCATACTTATGTCGGTAGCAGGGTTGGCACTGGTCAACGACCATGCCAAAAGCCAGCAGCAAGCCGCCGCTAATAATGACCATAAAGGTTATCGGTATTAAGAAGCAACATAAAGAAAGTGGGACTGCGCGGGTCTGGCATGCACCGCCTGTGCATCCCTCGATGCGGTGGTTCTCTGGCAGCAGGAACGCCGCGGGGACCCTGGTGGAGCCGGTCACCGTTACCTCTTGTGCGGGGCGTGGTCCGGGCTGGAGCGGAAAGAAGAGAGGCAGTCCGTGGGCCAGGGCTGGCCAGCCACGGAAGGTCGTCTCTTCGCTTGAGCGGCTGGAGCCGGGAGAGCGGCGGGTGGCGGGTGGCGGTGCTGGCGGCGGCCTCAGGGACGATTATTCGAGGATTATAAGCGCGGTCTCCGACCTCGCAGTCGGACCGATGTTTCCGACCGCCGTTTTTAGGTTCAACGGCATCGTTGTCGCAGCCTTGAGAGGCGGATGCGGACGCTGGGTTGGGGGTGGTCTATTGGCGCGTGTTCTTGCCGGCACCAATGACCGGGAAGGCCGAAATGCGCAGGCGGGCGGCGCCCATCGGGATGAGCGTGACGGTCTCAGTCGGTTCATCGCTCTGCACCGGACTGTCCTGGAGCTTGCCGACAAGGCCGAGGTTGTCTATTTTCCACGCGGGAATCTTTTTCGCCTTGGCCCGAAGCGTGATGGGTACAGTGCCCGGCGTGAATGGGTTCGCGAGGATCGGGCCGGGCTTTCTCACCGCATCGAACGACTTGGCGGGGTTGCGTTCGTTCAACACCAGGCCGTAGTTCCATGAGGTCGTGGGTAGAAGTTCCCATTCAGGCCAGGCGCTATTCTGGCCATACTGCAACCACTGCTCGCCAATCTTCAACGAGAAGGTGAGCGGGCCGTAATCGACCGAGACAGCGTTGTGGTTCTTTTCCCACGTGCGCACGGCAATGTGCATCGGCAAATGCAGGGTAACGGTGTCGCCGTCGTTCCAAGTGCGTTTGATGATGGCGTAGGAAAGCGGCTGGCCTTTGAGCGAAAGTCTCTTGCCATTGACCTTCACGGCAGGCTTTTCGCACCAGCGCGGGATGCGCAAATAAAGCGGAAAATCGACCGCCTGCGCCGCGGAGATTCTCAGAGCGACACTGTCGCTGAAGGGATAGCCGGTTTCCTCGACAATCTTTACCGTGGAACCATCGCCGACTTTGGCGCTCACTTCGGAGGCGGCATAAAGTGAGGCGCAAAGGCCGTTGTCGGCGGTGGCCAGCCAGAGTTCCTCGGCATAATAAGGCCAGCCGTGCGACACGTTGTGCTGGCAGCAGCGATAAACCTCAAACGGGCTGTAGGAAAACATCGTGCCGCCGTTTTCGACGCCGGGCGCATGGTTGCTTTTGTCGAGCTGGACTTGGTTGGCGCAGGTCAGGTAATGCAAGCCCTTCCCATCGGGCGTGAGCGCGGCCGGAAACGAGTTGAAGGCGATCTCCTCGCAGCGGTCGGACCAGAGCGGATTCCCGGAGATTTTCGTCAGCATCTCGAAGCTGTGCATGAATTCGACGATGCCGCAGGTCTCGAAGCCCTGGCGCGGGTCGGTAAAACCGGGCCGGCAATTCTCGTCGCCGGCAAAACCGCCGCCGGGGAACTGGCCATAGAGGTCCATCACTTTGCGGTAATTCCGTTCCGCAGCCTGGAGAAACTTCCCATCGCGCGCCTGCAGGTAGAACACGCCTGGCTCGCGGAAACCCTGGGCAATGTTGACGTTATGCCAGTTGATAACGTCGCTTGACCAGTTGGCCATGTTGTCGTGGATTCTCCTGGCGAGATCGAGCAGGAAAACATCACCTGTGCGGTTGTAGAGCCAATAGAGCGTTTCGATGTTGTCGCCAAACCGAATCTTCGGCCAGTAGCCCGCCCCGAAATTGTCGCCCGGCCGGGTGTTGAGCCACTTGAAATATTTCGTCAGAAACGGCAGCACGCGCTCGTCGCCGGTGTATTCATAGAACGACTGAAGCACGTTGCACATGACCATGTGCGGCCAAAGGTCGGGCTTGCCCTCGAGCGAGGACTGGAGCGAGCGCGGACCGAACCAGCCGCTTTCCTCCTGGCTGGCGAGCACAGCGTCGATCCATTTGCGGGCCTCCCGGATGATTCTTTCGTCCTTGAGCACGTAACCGAGGTCGCCGTAACCCTTGAGCCAGTAAGGCAATTCCTCCCAGCCGCTGTGGCCCTGGCCCACGGGTGAAGCCCACGCATTGCCCTCGAACTTGCACCATTTGGAAACTTCAGGCAGGCGCCCGGTCATGCCGTTGGCCTCGAGTTCGAGTTGGTGGCGAAGCCAGCCTCTGGGCGTGATGCTGCCGATAGGCAGCTTCATGAAGGGACTGGGTGCCAGTGGAGGACGATTGCCTCGGTAATGGAGATTCTTGCCTTGGGCCGGCGCCATGGGGAGGACTTGAACTCCTTTGGCCTCAGCAGCTTGAGCAGCGTCGCAGCCCAGGCCGAGTTGAACCGCATGGCAGAGGATGGCGGCGCTGAGAATCATCGTGAGTCGATTGAGGAGGGGCATGGATTGAAAAGGTTTCATATAGTTCGTCCAAAACTGAGTTAAAACGGGCGCGCTCGCCCTTGATTCGGGAAGCTCCCACCGTCCTAACTCAGATACTCGCGCGGATCCGTTATGCAGCCAGTGACAGCGCTGGCGGCTACAGTCGCGGGAGAAGCCAGGAAGACCTGAGATTCTTTGTGCCCCATCCGGCCCGGGAAATTTCGATTGGTCGCGCTGATGCACTTCAGCGGAGTGTTGATGCGGCCGAAGGTATCAACCGGCCCCCCCAGACATGCAGCGCAACCGGCATTCTCCGTCATCTTCACTCCCGCCTCCACCAGGATTTGCCAGACCGTCTGATGGCCCCACCGCGCCGTCTGCAGATCCTGAACGATCTCCGGTGTCGCCGGCACTCCAAAAGTGTCAATGGCGACCTTCTTCCCGCGCAGGACACGGGCAAACTCGAGGAAGTCACTGGTTTTCCCGCCCGTGCATGAGCCAATGTAGGCTCGGTCAAGTTTCACATGGCCCAGTTCCTTAGCCAGCTTTCGTTGGCCGGGATCGGGATGGCAAGCCACCGTGGGTTCAAGTTCGGCAAGATTCACTGTCAATTCGTAACAGAATCTCTCATCCGCATCGCGCTCTACCGGATCGTATACAGGCTTGGTTCCGTTGAGTTTGCAGCGATAATCCGCATAAGCCTTCGTCTGAGCATCGAACTCGAAAATGCCATTCTTGCCGCCCGCCTCAATGGCCATATTGGCGATCGTCGTGCGGTCATCCATGGAGAGATTGGCCACTCCAGTTCCGTCAAACTGCATGGCCCGATAGGTTGCGCCGTCAAACCCAATCTGGCCAATGCAATGCAAAATCACATCCTTTGCCATGACGCCGGGTTGCAGTTTGCCTTCCAAGCGGAAATGCATCGTTTCCGGGACTTTGATCAATAACTTGCCTGTGCCCATAACAAAGCCGGCATCGGTGTTGCCTATCCCGGTCGCAAACTCATTGAAAGCACCCGCCATGCACGTGTGGGAATCAGTCCCGAACAGGATTTCGCCCGGACGCGTGTGTCCCTTTTGCGGCAGGGCCGTATGGCAAACGCCCGCGAAATTAGAGCCATACTGCCGTTTCAACATTCCCTGGGCCGGATCGAAAACCCAATGGCCCTCAGGATCGTCGATCACATCGTAAAAATAGGGCAAGCCTTGCTCTCTCGCAAAATCCCGCAGAATATCAACATTGCGGTTGGACTTTGAATCAGCCGTGAAAATGTAATGATCGGGAATGATGACGATCTTTTGCCGGTCCCAGACCTTGGCCTGAGGCCCGAACTCCCTTTTGAAAACTCCAATGGTGCCCGGACCGCAGACATCGTGTGTCATGAGGATATCCGCCTGGACCCAAATGTTATCCCCGGCCTGCGCCCGCGTTTTGCCGGCCGCCCGCGCCAAGATTTTTTCTGTCAACGTCATAAATAGGCCGCTACGTTAGCCGTGCCTTGAGACAACTGCAACAGCGTAAAGCTGTCCTTTGAGTCTCGCAGAAAATAAAAAACCGGGTTTCCTAGTCAGGGGATGACCGAGAAACCCGGGGAATTTTCAGAATCAGTACTGCTGAGGCTTGCGGGGAATATTCGGTTCTAGCCGTACAAAACCAAAACCGAAAACTGCTGGGCTTCAAAGAACATTCTTTCACTTGGCCCGAAATTCAATGCCGTCAACGTGCGGTTACAGTCCTCTTCATTTTCTGTTTGTCAACAGGCCGAAAAAGGTATAACTAAATATTAACCCAATGATAAGCGGCCTGAACAATAGGGGCGCGGTCCTGCACGCTTTTTCTCTGGCTTCATCTTGAATGGAGACCGCGGGCGGCGTTGGGTCTTCCGGTTTCAGGCACGGTCAGGATTTCCGTGCATCAGGATTTCCGTGAATTGCGTTTCAGTGAGATTCCTGTTTACAGCGGGAAATTGCTTGTTGTATCCTCGCCCGAATCGAGCAACTGATGAAGAAAATCGAGGCCATTATTAAACCGTTCAAGCTGGAAGACGTCAAAGAAGCCCTCAGTGGCGTGGGCGTCGAAGGCATGACGGTGAGTGAAGTCAAAGGCTTCGGTCGCCAAAAAGGCCACACCGAGATCTATCGCGGCAGCGAGTACACCGTGGATTTTCTGCCGAAAATAAAAGTCGAAGTAGTGCTGGCCGACCGCCAAGTTTCCTCTGCCGTTGAAGCCATCGTCAAAGCAGCCAAAACCGGCAAGATTGGCGACGGCAAAGTCTTCATCAGCACCATCGATAATGCCATCCGCATTCGCACTGAGGAAACGGGCGAACAAGCGGTTTAATCAGAATTTTCCCTTCTGAATTTTCTTGGGGAAGGGATTTTTTGTCCGTTATTGAACTCTGAACCAACAATCACACACAATGAGCACAGCAAAGAGCGTTATTGAAATGGCCCGCAAGCAGGGGGCCAAAATG
>CAYIIH010000163.1:0-17402 GCA_964363225.1 uncultured Verrucomicrobiota bacterium
CAGTTTAGGGATTTCCGTCATAATCTGTCCTTCCCGGCAGCGATTAGAGATGCTAGGCAATTCTATCACAAGTTGTTTTTTCATATCTTGAACCCTCCTATCGGGTCTTTGGCTCTGGCGGTGTTCGTGCACTGCCAGGGCTTTCCTTCTGTTTGGCTTCTTCTGCTGTGACCCAGGCCAACAAACGAAGCGTGGTTTCGCCGCCAGGCTCTCTTCTGCCCGACAGCCATTCCGAGACTCGCGTGTGTGGGACGCCAAGGAAATCTGCTAACTCAGTCTTCTTTCCTCTTTGCCGAGTCGCGCGATTCAGGCGCGCCAACAGTGTCGCGAGCTTGGATTGCATGTCGGACTCTGTACCGTTTTGCGTTCCTGTAGTCAACTCCTTTTTTTCGTCCATATCACCCAAAGCTTTTGCAGTGTAGTTCGCCGCATCTTCTCCACTTTCGCGCTGTAGGGCTGTTGCGATTTCAAACAGTCGGCCAAGCTCGGGCACTTGACATAGGAGTTTCGCCTCAGGAATAAAGATATCAGGCCAGACGTGCAGGGCTGTTGCACCTTTAGGAACCAAGAAAACCGGCTCTTTTCCAGTTTTCAGCCAATCGGGATTCAAATGCAGAACCTCAATGATCTTCGCAACAAGACGCGCGCTTGGCCTGTAATGGCCGTTTTCAACGCTGCTGATTGTGCTGACACCATAGCCAGTCAACCGCGCCAATTGCGCCAATGTCAAGTGAGCTTTCTTCCTGGCGTCGCGTAAACGGTGAATGTGAGATTCGGAAATAGAAATATTGTCTTGCATTGATTCAGACACAGAATATAGTCGTTGAAAACAGTATGTCAGAAGACACGGTAACGACAAGCTTGCAAGCGGCGCCGCGACGGCGGGGAAGGCCGCCTGGCACCGGCGTCAAATTCCCCAACCTGCTTGCCGATGCCAAGGCGTTGGGAGTTTCAAAAACGCACCTGTACTTCTGCCTGTCGGGCCGGCGCCCGATGGGCAAGGTCCTCATGAATCGCTGGCTCACTCTCAAAGCCGCGCAAGCGGCAACGTCCGCTCAACCAAAAAACCCACCCCAAGAACCACTATGTCAGTGACCATCACAAAAATCGATCCTCTGTTGGCAGTCAAAGCTTACGCCAAGGAACGCGACGCGAAAGAGCGCGGAAGAATATATACGGACGACATCGACCCGCTGCTGTGCTCAGGCGGGCGCGTGCAATTCGAAAATCTGGGCATGGAATTCTCGAACCAGTTGGGGACTTTGAGCAGCGATTTGATTTCACAAAGAGCTTTAAGCCTGATCTTCGTGCGCCTGCCTCACTTGACGTCGATGATCACAGATTTCAAAGCGGAGACGGCGCGCCTGAATCAGACCATTTTCACCCGCAAACGCGGCCTGCCAACCGTTGGCGACTTCGGCGATCCGGTTTCAAGCCGCGCCGACGAAGATGTTCAACTCACTTTGGACAAGTTCAGGCAGGCGGCGTACAGCTACAGCGCGACCGAGATCAATTCCACCTCAAGAAACATCGTTGAGGAGGGCGCGGAACCGCTCTCAGCAGCGCTGGGCGCCGACATCGTAGATACTGTCTTCGCCCTGGTCACCGCCGACTTCACCTCGAAAACGACCATTGCCAGCGCGTCTGTGGACTTCGGACATATCACAGGCGCCTGTAAGGCCATGAATACCGCGGGTGTTCCAGGATACAAGCGCACCGGTGTGGTCAACTCGGACGTGGCCGAAGCTCTGCGCAACGATGAGCTTATGATCCCGAACCTCTCTACTGACGCCCAGAGTGCCTACGCGGTTTGGAGAATGTTGCAGGGCTTTGAGAATGTCATCGAATACCCGTCTCTCCCCGGCAACTCCATTTACCTGACGGCGTTCTTTTTCGCGCCCGAGGCGTTACTGTTGGCGACCCGCCTTCCGGTCAACCCTGCCGAAATGGCGGGCATGGGGCCGGGTGGCTACCCAGGCGTTCTGACGCGCATAGTCGAGCCGAATTCAGGCTTTGCGGTTCTGAATAACTTATTCGTCAACGCCAGCGATTTTTCGATCACTTCACGGCTCTTGACCATCTTCGGTTGTGCTCGTGGGGAAGTCGCGTGTGGTCATCGTTTCGTAAGCCAGTGAGAAGCGTTTTTTACTTTCGTCGCGGGTTGGAAACCCGTACGGAACGGCCTGAAAACAGGCCGGCCAGTTCAGTTCGTGTCATTGAAGGCAGCCGGGCCTCGCGCCTGGCTGCCTGTTTGTCCACGTTGCTGGCGAGGCTCAAACAATTTTCCGGCATCTCGTTCAAATTTCCCTTGTCGAGGGGCGGTGGGCGAGGAAACCGGCGGCGCTGGACGCACACTCCTAGCGCCGACATTCTTTTGCGGGTATGAACTACGCCCTCTCCCGCATCGGCCTCTATCGCGGCGGCGTCGATCCCAATCGACAGATTTTTCGGCACCAAGTTGGGCGAATGGACCGCATTGTGACCGAGCTGGAGAGGATTCACCACACACTGAGAGAGGGGGAGCAGTGGTGAGCCGGTTTTACATGACTTTCGGGCGGAGGCGCGCGGTAGGCGACATTGACGAAAGGGCGGCAACGTATCGGCTACGTTGCCGCTCTTATCTTTGCCTGCCCCGCCATGCAATCAACTCCACCTAAGCCTGTGAATTTTGAGTGTGCCACATCAATCTCGCCCCCCTTCCCTGAGGGCTTCAGTTTCCGCAAGCCCCGGCGACTGCCTAAGCTCCTGTCGCTGCTTAGCGCCGTTCATGTGGAAGAATTAATAAATCGCCTGGTCAACGGCCACACGTATAAACAAGCCCAGCATTGGTTGCAATACAAGTGTGGTGTCAAGGCAAGCAATGGGACGTTGTGCAGATTCTGGCAGCAATTCTGTGTCAACCGGCTCATAGCTAAGCAAGCGCCGCCAGTCAAGCCGGATGTCAGGAGGGTAGTGTTTGTCGTGGATTTCTTACCGGAAGGCGCACTTAGCGTGAGGAGCTTTGAGGCGCCGGTAAATGGAGGCCCGAGATGATGATTGCACGGCCATCCCACTTTCGCGCACAAATGGCCCAGGACGATTTGGGGGCTGTCTCTTCACCCGTCCAAGGGTGCAATCGCCCCGTTGCAACAAGGTGCAACGCCTTCCTGGCGATTTTAGAAGGCCGTTAGATGCCCGTTTTGGACCTGTGACGCCATGAAGCGCTTCAACCACCAGGAATTGGATAGCGTTCTTGAGAGCCTGGCCGCCAGGTCGATGCCAACGGCAGATGAGAAAGTCTGGGTCTTTGACTCCGCCTTCCGCCACTATGAGCGGCTTGTCGGAGAACATGGCAAGTGCGAACGCGCGGCCATCAAGAAATCACTCCTGGACTACCTTCTTCGCGATTGTCCTGGCCTGGCGAAGTCCGCTAAAGCCTTACATCGCGACTTTAACCGGAAGTTGAAAGCCTGGCGGGAATGCGGCCGCAGTCCGCAAGCCATAGCTGACAAGCGGCCCCTGCAATCGGGGAATTTTCGGCGGCCTGACTTCGCGGAAGACAGCAAGAAGGTTTTTGCAGAAGCTGTCCTTCATAATGGAAATGAAAGCCTGGCCTACCGGAAGCTGCGCCAGCGCGGCGAGCTAAGCCAGGAGTTCTGTCAGTATCACACGTTCGACATTCGCAAGCACAAAAGCTACGTGCCCGGATGTGTCCGCGACGAGGTGACGCCTCAAGTGGAAATGGTGCTTCCACTTCACAGAGGCCCTTTGGAAGCCAAAATGAAAGGCCCGCATATTCCACGCGACTGGTCTGGCGTCATGCCGGCTGATTACTTCACCGCGGATGATGTCACGTTCAATCATTATTTCTGGTATGAGGATGAAAACGGTCTACCCCAAACCACACGGGGCGAATGTCTCTTGGCGACCGATTTACGAACGGGCTATCCACTGAGCTTTTTGCTGATTGCCGGCAATTCCGGGAAAGTGGGCAACTCCCGCAGATCCTCTTACAACTCCGTCCATATCCGGTCTCTCATTCTGAGCGTGCACGATAAAGTTGGACTGCCCCACAAAGGGTTGTCTTTCGAACGTGGAATCTGGTCAGCGCGGCTGATTGACGGGGACCGCCGGCAAGGCGAGCCGATGCCGTGGCGCGAAACGGAACTTGGGCTGCGTGAGTGGGGCGTGGAAATGGACGTTCGACACGCCACAACGCCGCGCGCCAAGCCAATTGAAGGCTGGTTGCGAATCTTGCAGGTGCGAATGCAGACCGAGCCGGGTTTCGTGGGTTCTGACGAAAAGAAGGTTAAATTTGAGCGGACGCAGGATTTCATGGCCCGCGCGCGTTCCGGCAAAGAACATCCCGGCAACGAATTGTTCAGTATGGAGCAATGGAGGGATCGACTCATCCGGATATTGGAGGAATTCGCCAGCGAACCGCAGAACGGCAAAATGCTGCCGGGTATCTCACCAGGGGAAGCCTGGCAAGACGGCCTGGGCGTTCGTCCATTACGGCAGTTGCCCCATGAAGCCCGCTATCTGCTGGCCACTCACAAGGAAATTGTCACGGTGAGGCAAAACGGCATTAAGATTCGGGGGAATTATTATTGCAGTGAGCAAACCGGCGAGCGGATTGGCCAGCGCGTGTTGGCCTTTTTCAACATTGAGCAGCCAGAGCTTTTGACCGTGTCCGACTTGAACCGCCGAAATTACTTTGCTGTGAAACGGCTCCCTGAAGTGCCGGCCATGGACGCCACGCGCGAGCAGTTCGCCGAAGTGAACGCGCAGATTGCCGCACACCAAAAGGCCGCGAAAGTGCTTTACGGCAGCATCCTCCATCCGGTTATTGCCACCATCACACGAGATACAGACGTTGCGCCGGCCTCGATGGAACTCGGACGGTTTCACAATCAAGCTGTGGAGGAACATCGGACGGAGGAAGCCAACACCGCGCGCAAAATCCGACAGGCCCGGAAGCTTGCTGCGGCGCTGGGCACGGCGGCGCCGGCCACGGCTCAGAATGTGGACCGCGTGTTGAACGGTCAAAAACGGGAAACCGAAATGCGCGCGCGCCTAATGCAGCAAAACCGCCCAACGCCATGACTCCTATTCGCCCCGAAATTCTCGCCGGAAGGTTGCACCAGATCGGCTATGATGCCCCAGCGCTGGCGGAAGAAATCCGACGCCAGCCCCGCTTTTTGGAACTGCTTTGGTTTGTTCAGTGGCAATCCATGCAGCCCGGTGGATTGGAGAGATTCGCGGAGCAAGTGATTGAGAAAGTCCCTGATCGCTTCATGTCCGAAGGACAGTTGAAGGCTGGACGCCCCAAGGACAATGGGCGCTACACAATGGCGCAATGCTTGGATGTCTGGAAATTGGAACTGGAAGAAGACAGAATAGTTGTTTTGGGGGGCACTTCATTTTCCGATTGGGCATGCCTCAACTTCGATCCCAACCTGACGGCTGACCCCGTGCGCTGGACCAAGGCTTATCGAAAGGAAATCCAAGCGGGCATGGAACGTTTCGGCTATGACTACTTCTACGGAACGTGGCAAAAGCAGGCCCTACAGGGATTGATCAATGATCTAGCTTCGCTCCGCAACGGCGAAGTAGAGCGCCTTTGGGACGCTGAGGAATTGAGGTGCGCTCTCTTGGAATTCATGGATTGGCACTGTCAGGAAGTACGCAAGCAGATCGCCGACACGCGGATAACAAAAACGGTCTTTGACGAGTTGGACTTTTCTTTGGAATCCAAAGTCCCTGTGCCAATCGTGGGCGAATCCCGGCTTGGCAAAACCACATCGGTGGCCGCCTGGTGTCAAATGCGGCCCGGCGCGGCCCGGCTGGTGACTGTGCCCGAATCGAACCGCGAACGGGAGCTTTACGCGGCCCACGCCGACGCCTTCGGCCTAGACTGCACGCGTACAACGCCCACCAGCCGGCTGAAAGCCGATGTTGAATTCATCTGTCGGCACAGCGGCTTGTTCCTCGTCTATGACGAAGCTCATTTCTTGGTTCCGCAGAATTACTCCCGGACCACCCCGCCCCAGCGGTTGAACTGGGTCCGCTGCCAGGTTATTGACAGGGGCTTGGGCTGCGCGTTTTTTGCGACCCCGCAATCTTACCGCCAAAGCCTCGACCAGTTCTGCAAGACCACCGGGTATCAGATGCAACAATGGCTAGGCCGCCTGGCGCCGCCCGTCCTGCTGCCCGCCGATCTGGAATGGGATGATTCCCTTGCCGTGGCGCGGAAGAACTTTACCGATGTGCCGGAAGACTACTTGCAGTTAATCACAGCCCGCGCGCAACAAACCGACGCCCCGCTCAAGAGTCTTGAGATAGCGGCCAGCCGCGCTCGCTATTTGGCCCACAAAGCGGGACGGAGCGCAATCAGCCTGGCGGACGTGGAAGCGGCCCTGGTTTACATCACCCCGATGGCCCCCTTGCCAAAGGTTTCCCGCAAGCCCGCAGCAGCGGTGCAACCCCGCCGCACTGCCCCTGCACCAGGCTTGCATGACATGCGATTTCCAAGAGTTGGACAATCAGATTGCCTTATTGAAGGCGGCGCTCAGAACGAAGTTCAAGCGCAGTTCGCTGAAGCCTGACTTTGGTTGAAATTTGAAAATTCGCAAACCCGCTGAAAAAGCGGGCCTTTGTGCGTACACTCATTTCTCATTTTTCCGCCTTACCGAAACTGGGCATTCGAGACAACTTATGAGTAAAGGTGCAACGCTTGTCACGAAGCCGACTTCGGGATCCTCCTATAGATTCGCAAGTACGCATCGGCGGTGGTTTCCCACGAGAAATCCGCCGTCATGCCGTTGCTCCGAATATGCGCCAGCAGTTCGGGGGTTTCATAAAGCACCAGTGCCTTGCGGATCGCCTTCGTCAAAGCATGAGCCGAGTAATCCATGAATTTAATGCCGTTCGCCTGCTCCGCATCTTCTGCCAGGTCGATCACGGAATCATCCAGGCCGCCGATCTTCCGCACAACGGGAATCGTTCCGTAGCGCAGACTGTACATTTGATTGAGCCCGCACGGCTCGAAGCGCGAAGGCATCAGGTAAAAGTCGGCGGCTGCTTCAATGCGGTGCGCCAGATCATGGTCATATCCGATCTTAACAGCCACTTTGGCGGGATAACGCTGAGCAAGTTGCTGGAAGGCCATTTCGTAGAGCGGATGGCCGCTGCCTAACAGAGCAAACTGCATGTTGGCGGCCAGCATTTCTTCCAGGGCCTCGAGTTCAATATCGACACCTTTTTGCTCAACCAAGCGCGTGATCGCCCCAAAAAGCGGAACAGTTGCCGAGGCGGGCAAGCCAAGTTCTCGCTGCAAAGCCAGTTTGTTTTCGGCTTTCCCGCTCAAGTCCTTGGCATCATAGGCGGCGGGCAAAAAGGGGTTGCCGGCCGTTTTCCATTCGCTGTAATCGACCCCATTGAGAATTCCGGTCAGCGCATCGCGGCGGCTGCGCAAAACCCCATCCAATCCGCAGCCTAACTCTGGAGTGATGATCTCACGCGCATATCGGGGGCTGACCGTGGTGACGGCATCGGCGTAAATGATGCCGGCCTTAAGGCAGTTCAGACTGCCGTAAAATTCCACGCCTTGAACCTGAAAGTAATAAGCGGGCAGATTCGTCAGGTCGTACTTCAAGCGAGGGAACTGCCCTTGGTAAGCCAGATTGTGAATCGTCATGCAAGTTCGAGGAGCGGTCCCCCACCCTTCTGTAAACTGCTGATGGCGAATGAAAAGCGGAACCAAAGCGACCTGCCAATCATGGAGATGCATGATTTCGGGTCGCCACGGCAAATGCCGGGCCAGATGCACGACGGCTTTGGAAAAGAGAATGAAACGTTCCGCGTTGTCGGGATAATCAAGACCGTCTTCCTGATACAAAAAGCTCCGATCAAATAACTTAGGACAATCTATGAAGTAAAGGGTTAATCTTGGCTCGGCTTCCAATTCCCAAACCAACGCCTCAACTTGTTTAGAACCGAGCGCCAAATCCAATGCGTTTTCCAAAGGCCGCAGTTCCCGATATTGCTCCCGGATGCCGCGATAAAGCGGAGTGACGACTCCCACCTGATGGCCCGCTTTGGCCAGAGATTTGGCCATGGCACCGACCATGTCAGCCAATCCTCCCGTCTTCGAATAAGGATAAACCTCACTGCTGGCGAGGAGGATTCTCATTTTGCTTAGACACCGATCCGCTCTGCTTTCAGGTAAGGCTGCAGCGGCGCAGGAATGCTGAGCGTGCCATCCGCTTGCTGATACGTTTCCACCAACGCCACAAAGAGCCTGGCCAGCGCAGTTCCGCTTCCGTTTAAGACATGCGGAAACTTATTACCTCCGGATTCCGCCTTAAATCGCAGGTTCATGCGCCGCGCTTGAAAATCTTCGCAGTTCGAGCAACTCGATACTTCCAGGTATTGCCCCTGCCCTGGCGCCCAGACTTCGATATCGTAGGTCTTGGCGCTGGCGAAGCCCATGTCGCCCGTGCAAAGCTGCACCACGCGATAATGCAGGCTCAGTTGCTGCAGAACAGCTTCCGCGTTAGCCGCCATTGTTTCCAGTTCATCGTAGCTGACCTCCGGTTTGACGATTTTGATCAGCTCAACTTTGTCAAATTGATGCACCCGGATCATGCCGCGCGTCCCGACACCGGCGGCCCCGGCTTCGGCGCGGAAACAGGGACTATAAGCGCAATAGCAAATCGGCAGTTGGCTTTCCTGGAGGATTTCCTCCCGATGAATGTTGGCCACGGGCGCTTCGGCTGTGGGAATCAAATACATCTTGCCTAAAGTGCCGGCATCCTGGCCTTCTTGAACAGCATACGCTTGGTCAAGGAACTTTGGGAACTGCCCCACTCCCACCATGCAATCGCGGCTGATAATGTAAGGCGGCGAAACTTCAACGTAACCGTGCGCGCCGGTGTGCAGGTCAAGCATGAACTGAATCAAGGCCCGCTCCAGTTTCGCTCCCCAGTTCGTGTAGAGCAAGAACCCGCTGCCGGAGAGCTTCACGCCGCGTGCGAAATCTACCAGTTTCAAGCTCTCGCAAAGCTCAGTATGATCCTTGGGTTTAAAGGAAAACGACGCCGGGCTTCCCCATGTGCGGATAACGGGATTATCCTCGCCGCTCTTGCCGACGGGAACCGACGGATGCGGCAGATTGGGCACTCGAAGCAAAAGCTCTTCGCGCGCCTGTTCCACGGCTGCCACAGAACAGTCCAACTCCGCGATTTTTTCGCCGATGGCGCGCGTCTCGCTTTTCTTGGCCTCGGCCTCAGCCAATTTCTTCTGGCCCATGAGGGCGCCGATTTCTTTGGAAACACGGTTGCGAGAGGCCTTAAGGCCTTCGACTTCGGTCAAGAGATGCCGCCGCTTTTCGTCCAAGGAAAGGATCTCATCGATCTTGATTTCGTCCCCTGCCCCGCGCGCGGCCAAGCGTTGACGCGCCAGATCCGGCTGATCGCGAATGACTTTGATGTCCAGCATCGCGGCATTATAGAAAGGCGGCTTTGCAGGGCAAGCGTGCAAACAAAAAACGGAACGTGCATCCACTGAAGCCGGCTGATGGCCAACTCGCCTCCAGTGAGCCTCAGGCAAGCGACTCTTCTTTGTGTTTTGGCCCGTCCTGGCGCGGCAAGAAGGGGTGTATCAGGCATGGAGCGCAGATGTCCATATCCGCGATAGTAGCGGTCCGCATCGTCGGCGGACATAGGCGTCTGCGCTCCAATTGCCAAGAACTGAGATGCCCCGGGGTGTGTCATGGGTGCTACCGACGGCTTGACGCCCGCCCTGAGGCGCGCATGATTGCCGTGTGATTGTCGCCAAGCGCAAGATAGTTCGCAAAACCGCTCGCCATCATCGGATCACGCGACGATGGACCTTCGACGAGCTCGACGCCACATCGCCGGAAACCAACTTGCCCACGGAGCTGTGGGATGGAGAGTTAATCATGGCCCCAGCACCGTCATTTTCCCACCAGGAAATCGTGGACCGTTTTCATGACGCTTTGAAGACATGGGTTCGATCTCGCCGCTTGGGCCGAACCGCGACCGCTCCGGTGGATATGGTGCTATCTCCGCAGCGCTCGACTCAACCCGATGTGCTGTTTGTCGCGCGGGACCGGCTCAGCATGGTGAAAGACCAGCTTCGCGGCCCTGCGGACCTTGTCGCGGAAATCATTTCCCCGGGCTCACGCCAGCGTGACCGCATCGAAAAGCGCGGTCTTTACGAACAGCACGGCGTGAAGGAATATTGGTTGATTGATCCGGAAGCGCAAACGGTCGAAGTGCTCTCGCTCGAAAAAGGCCAGTACCAACTGCTGGGCCGCTGGCGACCCGGCCAGCGAGCACAATCCCGTCTCCTGCCTGGCTTCGCTTTAAACGTCGCGGACATCTTCAGGCAGGAGGAGAACCTCTGATTCGGATTCTCGGCTTCGCCTGCGGATTAATCCACCGCGACGTTCATTCCTTCTTCGCCACCTTCAACTCGATGTGCAGATCGCGCAGTTGCTTCGGTTCCACTGCTCCCGGCGAGTCCGTCATGAGGTCGGTGCCTTTGGCGGTCTTGGGAAAGGCAATCACATCGCGAATGCTTGGCGTGCCGCAGAGCATGGCCACCATCCGGTCAAAGCCGAGCGCAATCCCGCCATGCGGCGGCGCACCATAGCGAAACGCTTCCAGCATGTAGCCGAAACGAGCCGTCACCATGTCGGGCGGAATTTGCAGAATCTCCTCGAATATCGTCTTCTGGACGGCGGGTTGGTGAATTCGAATCGAACCGCCACCCAACTCAACACCGTTGACCACCACGTCATAATGCTGGCCGCGCACTTTCTTCGGATCGCTCTTCAGCAACGGCACGTCCTCCGCCACAGGCGCGGTGAAAGGATGATGGCTCGAGTACCAGCGGTTCTGTTCCTTGTCGAAGCTCAGCAGTGGAAAATCGACCACCCACAGGAAGTCGAACCGGTCGGCCGGAATGGTCAGCCTCCCCTGCCCCTTCAAAACCTCCGCGCAATAGAGCCGGATGCGCCCCAGGATTTCGCATGCCGTGAGCCATTGATCGGCCGCAAATAAGATCAAATCGCCTTCCTCCATGACCAGTTTCTGCCGGAGCGCCGCCTTCTCGGCTTCGCTGAAGAACTTGACGATGGGCGATTTCCATTCGCCGCCTTCCACTTTGATGAAAGCCAATCCCTTGGCGCCGAAGCTCTTGGCATGCTCGGTCATGGTATCAATCTGGCCCTGAGTCGCGCTGGCCAGTCCTTTGGCATTGATGGCTTTGACGACCCCGCCATGGGCAATCGCGCCGCTGAACACCTTAAACGTGCTGCCGCGGAATTCCTCCGTGAAATCGGCCAGTTCCATGCCAAAACGCAGGTCGGGTTTGTCGATGCCGTAGCGGTCCATCGCTTCGGCGTAGGTAAGGCGCGGGAACGGCGTGGGTATATCAATGTTCAGCGCCGTTTTCCAAACCTGTTTCAGCAAGCCCTCGACCAGATTGTAAATGTCCTCCCGGTCGATGAACGACATCTCAAGGTCGATCTGGGTGAATTCGGGCTGGCGGTCCGCGCGCAGATCCTCGTCGCGAAAGCATTTGGCCAGTTGGAAGTACCGCTCCACGCCGGCGACCATCAGGATTTGCTTGAACTGCTGGGGCGATTGCGGCAGCGCATAGAACTTGCCGGGGTTCACGCGGCTCGGCACCAGAAACTCGCGCGCGCCTTCCGGTGTCGATTTGAACAACAGGGGGGTTTCTACTTCCAGGAAACCTTGCTCATCGAAATAGACGCGCGTCGCCGTCGCCACCTTGCTCCGCAGGCGGAGGTTGCGCGCCATTTCCGGCCGCCGCAAATCGAGGTAGCGATACTGCAAACGCAGTTCCTCGTTCACTTTGCTGGCCGCTTCGGGATCATCCACTTGAAAAGGAAGCACATCCGATTCATTCAGAATTTCCAGGCCTGAAGCCATGACTTCGACTTCGCCCGAAGCGATCTTCGGATTGATCGTTCCCGACGGGCGTTGGCGCACTTTGCCGGTCACAGAAATGACCGATTCGCTCCGGAGGGAGGCGGCGCGGTCGAAAACCTCCCTGGGCAGGTCGGAGGGATCAAAAACAGTCTGAGTGCGTCCCTCGCGGTCGCGGATGTCGATAAAAATCAGTCCGCCCAGGTCGCGGCGTGAGTGGACCCAGCCCGATAATGTCACGGTCTGCCCGACGTGCGCCGGGCGCAGTTCACTGCAATGATGCGTTCGTTTCATGAATTCATTCCGCTCCCCATCCATTCGACATGGCAGCCGCAGGCTTTAGCCTGCGCCTGGTGGCAAAGCGAACGCGGATGTTGGCGGGAAACCGCGCCGATTTCAAAGAGAAAAGCGCACTTTTTGCCGTGCGATGCGCTCGAAATTCGGTCAATGATGATGCGATGGACGACAGTTTAAAGCGGGAAACCGAGAAGCTGATCAAGTCGTGGATGCAGTACGACGAAGCGATCCTGCGGGATTATCTCGTGGAAGACGTCGAGGATCCACGGATCAACGTGCAAAGCATCCTGACGCGGCATTTTCTGATTGATGCATTGTTTGGCGACCGCTTCGCAGCGCTCATGGAGCACGAACTGCGCTTTGGCATGGTCATGAACTGGCTGCTCAAACTGGCCAAGTCAGCAGTTGGCACCGAGGATTTTCAGGCCATCCACCATGCGTTGCGCCAGGGCGCCGATAACGCCGAAGGGCTGCTCATCCCGCAATTTGTACTGCAAACGTTCGCAGCCTTGCCGGCCAAGGTCGGTAAGACCGTTGTGCCCAACTACCTCGACGGACTCCTGAGCGATGCCGTGTCCGCGTCGGAGAAACCTGCGCTCGAGGCAAGGAACCTGGCGGCGTTCGAGGTCTTGTGGCAGGAGGCGTTGCAGAAGGAACAACGCCAGGGCATCTCCGTGCTGGAAGCGGCCTGCGGATCAGCCAACGATTACCGGTTCATCCATGCTTATGGCCTCGGAGGGTGGCTGAACTACGCCGGATTCGATTTGTGCGAGAAGAACATTCGCAACGCGAGGGTGCTCTTTCCCAAAGTCGGTTTTGCGGTGGGCAACGTCATGGCCATTGCTTCGCCCGACAAAACGTTTGACTACTGTTTCGCGCAAGACTTGCTGGAGCATCTTTCGGTCGAAGCGATGGAATTGGCGGTCGCCGAATTGTGCCGCGTGACCCGACAAGGGCTTTGTCTCGGCTTCTTCAACATGCATGAAGGTGAAGATCATGTCGTCCGGCCAGTTGATGATTATCACTGGAACACCCTGAGCATGGCCAGAACCAGGGATCTGTTTGAACAGCTTGGCTTTGCGGGCCAGATGGTCCACATCGACACCTTTCTCAAATGGCGGTTTGGCTGCGAGGAAACCCACAACAAGAACGCTTACACGTTCGTGCTTTCTGCCCAGTGCTGATGAGAGGGGCGGCAACCCCACTGTAACAGTGCAGAGATGACAAGAAAGCTCTTCCCGGCGTCCTTCGCGCCTCTGCGGTTTACACGCCTTGTCATGGCAAGGATGGAAAACATTGCATCTTCAGCACCAAGGCACGCCGGCCTCTGATCACCCCTGCGCTCCGCGAAAGACTCTGGCCGTTCCTGGGCGGCATCGCGCGGCAGAACAAACTGAAAGCCATCGAGATTGGCGGGAGTGAATCTCAGCCGTCCCTTCGGGACTTGCGCTCTTGTCTTGTGCCATCGCACCCAGCGTTAAAACGCTGGGCTGTTTTCGGTTGTCCCTCCGGGACAGCAATTTTGCGTTCTGGACCTGCGGATTTCCGAAATGGATGAGGGTCAGGGCCGTTTGACTTACTTTTTGGATTCCGCTTCGGCCAGCGCCAGTTTTGCCACGACTGAATCCGGATCTATTCGGAGGGCTTCGCTGAATTGACGAGCGGCTTGGTCAAAGCGGCCCGCCTTCAAGAGGACGTCGCCCAACGCCAGTTTCGCCTGTAGCAGTTCAGGACGAAGCTTCACCGCGTTTTCGTATGGCGCGATGGCCGCCGGGTAATCATGAAGGTCAGAGAGCAGGTTCCCAAAGTTGACGTATAACTGCCAATCGTTGGTGCTCTGCGCAATCGCCTGACGATAGATTTGAACGGCGCGGGCCAGGTCCTCGCGCTGGAAACTCTTCAGGCGGCGCGCCACCATCGTCTCGGCGCGCTCTTGCCGCTCCGCGTGCTCCAGTTGATCAAGAAACGGCGGCTTGGACGTCATCCTCGTCATCGCAGTGGCGACGTTTAGCTCGTCCCAACTCGTGAACGCAAGCAGGTCAGCGCACTCCTGGCGGTTTGGGATTTGCGCGGAGGATGGGCCAAGCCCGAGCGCATTCGTCACGGCGGTCAGGACGGTCTTGGCCAGCAGGTAATCGCCCTCGAAATTGAAATGGACCTGGTCATTAAACAATTTCTCGCCCGGGACATTGTGCTCGCTCGACAGGCTGCCGGCAAATGCTTGCTCCGCATCCACGAGGCAGACTCCCCCACCCTCTTTCGCGGTACTGGTCTGGCGAATAATCTCGTTCAAGCGGCTGTCTATGCGGAACTGCAGCGCGTCCCAGTCCCGGGCCAGACGGTAGTGGTCACGAGCCTTACTGGCTTCACCGGTCGCAGCGTAGCATCGGCCAAGACGAAAATGCAGCTCTGCGAAATGGTCATCCACACGCAGCGCTTCGGTGTACTGCTGGATCGCTTTTGCGCGGTCGCCTCCCTTCTCCGCCGCCATGCCTTTCGCATACACCTCTTCCCAGCCGGTTTTCTCAAGCTCGGTCAGGTTCGGGCGATGCAAGGAAGCCAGGGGAGGAAAGTCTTTCAAATTGACGGCCACGGTTGAGACAATGGCTTTCGCCCCGGCCTTTTGCATCGTCCGGCAGATATCCTCGAGGTTGGCTTGGAAGTTGTCATAGACCGCTCGCCGGCGCAGATCATCGGCTGCCAGGCGATGTTCCCGGAAATAAGGCATGTCTTGCTGGGTTGATTTGGCGGTGTCGGGCTTCATGACAAGGCGAATCCCGGCTTCGATCAACTGCGCCAAACGAGCCGCTTTCATCCATTGGCCAAGGCGAAGGAGGGTCAAGCAAGGTGTGAGATGCAGGCCGCGCGGCTCCGGGCCATGGAGGCCGATGGCTTCATTGTTGCCCATGTACACGATGAAGAGGTCGGGTTGGAGGCGGACGCACTCGCGGGCGATGGGAAGGATGATGTGCGAGTTGATGCCGCGCATGGCGGCGTTGATCACTTCGATCCGCCTGTCAGGAAATTGGCGGCGCAACATCACTTCCAGAATCCGGGCAAAGCCAAACGCCGGGTCGGGCGTGCCCGCGGCAGCGGACTCTCCCACGACAAAAACGCGCAGAGTGCCCGCTTGTTTTTGAGCCGGCAGAAATACGGGGTGTGGGCGCGTCGCAGTTTCTCGAGAATAGAATTGCCAGGCGAACTTTGGATTCGTGGTGTAGGTCTCGCCGTCGCCTGCTTTTACGAAAAACGTCGTGGCATATCCATAGCCCGACAGCCGAAGGATTCCCTCGATCACACCCAAGAACAGGCACGGCAGAAAGAGGATCAATGCCAGCCAAAACAGACATAGCTTCCAAGTCGGGAGGCGGTGATTGCCCGGTGGAGAAGCGGGGACTGAAGACACTTGAGATGAATCTGAGACCTGGTGTGGCGGGTCGGATCGGCGTTTGTGCTTAGGCTGAGAGCGCGTTTCGCTTTTAGGAATTCGTTTTTTCAGGACGAACGGCAGGATAAGCCTGCAACGACCCTTGTCGCAAGGACAAAGCCGACCTTGTCGAGCCGGACGGCGTGACCGAGTGAAGCCGGAACTCACGACTGAGCTCCAGACCTGAATAAAAAAACAATTCCTGGCCTGAGCCGGATGCCGGTTGATTCTTCGTTTTCGCGAGATTGCTTGCTGGGACCGTCCGCATCCAAAGCGGTGTGTGCCCTCATCCCCTCATCCCCTCATCCACCGCACTCCAAAACCTCGCGGCAACTCGAGGCGTGCGGTTCAACGCGCCAGCGTCTTGGAATGCGGGGGCTGGCGGGGAACGGGGCTGACACCGCTTTCGCTTGGATCAAGGTGCGGGAAACAGAGTTGCGGTTGAACCGGGAACTGGACTTATCCCAACCGCCGCCCGTCGCGACGAAACTTTGATGCATATGCATGAAAGATTCGTGATAGGCTAACGCGGTCGGATCGTGCGAAATTCGGAGGTCTGAGACTGCTGCAAACGCATCCCACACAAAAAAAAGACCGGATGCAGTCGCATCCGGTCTTTCTGAGGTCAATGTAAGACGAATTAGTTGCTGCGAGCGCGGTAGAACTTGGTGCCCGTCATCGAAACCGTCCACGGACTGGTGGCACCGGCCACGTCAGTGTAAGTGCCTGGCACGTTAGCCGACGATTGCAGCACTCCGGTGTAGGTCAGGGTAATGGTCCCAGCCGCTTGGTTGACAGTGTAACTAAGCGTTGGCACTGCCGGTCCTGCGACACGCGCGCGGTAAGACTTCAGGGCGGTGGCATTCTCCCGGTCGTTCAGCAGAATCTTCTGACCGCTCGTGGCGACTGAGAACCACTCAATGTTCGCGCCGCCGCCGCCTTCAAACCAGACGCAACGCAACGGATAAACACCCGCCTGCAGGACGTTGACCACAAAGAGGGAATCAGACGCTCCGCGACCATCGTTGAACAGCCCGAGCCCGTTGATGGGCGCAGGCGTGATGCTGACCATGACCTCGCCCTCAGCCAAACCAGCCTTGATCTTGGTCCCATCGGGCTTGCTGATCATGACCGCCGGTATATTGACGGCGACGCCGCCCATGACGATCGGCCAGATGCCATCAGCGCTGCCTGGATCACGGCTGTTGGCCATCACGACCGCAATGGCGCCGGCGGCCTGGGCATTCTGGATCTTGAGCGAGAATGCGCAGACGGCGCGATCAATCAAGGCAATGTTGCCGCGAATGGCATCGGGGTTGGTGAATGCCGAGCAGCCATTCGCAGGTTCAGCATAGACTAGTTTCCCGGTAATTGGAGTGGTGATGGTTGGAGCGATGCCACCGTTGTCGCCACCGGCAGAAACGGCATAATACGCGCCAGCGGCGGAGGCTGGCCCACTGACGACCAAAGCGCCCGTGCCGGTTGGGGGCGTGTCCGTCGCGCTCACTTGGAAACCATCGTCGCTATTCACGCCCATGAAGTAGAGGCCCCGAGCCGGGAACTCGACATAAGTGATGATTTCACCCGCAATGTTGTCAGTGTTTGCAGCCGCGTTGCTGCCGGTGCCGGGAATACCGGGAATCGCCGCGTCAGGCCGGCTCGGATCGCTGGATGACTGGAAATTGCCTTGCTCGCCGGTTGCAAAGTCCTGATTCCAG